>CALMQN010000106.1 GCA_937872185.1 uncultured bacterium | reverse complement strand
GTGTCATCCGAAGCGTCAGGCGGATCGATGGTTGCCGGCCCTTGTGGAGCCTTGTCCTTCTTCGCCTTCTTCGCCTTCTTGGGCTCTCGCGTCTTCGACCAGTCCCTAGAGTCTTTGTGAATCGCTCCTTGACCATCACGATAGGTAATGCTGGCCTTCAACACGTCAATCTCTTCGTCTGCTGACGCAAAGATTTCGATCATGACCTTACGCCGCCCTGCCTTGTCGACGAGCACCTTGATGGGCTCCGTGAAGACAGTTGCCTTGATAGGCGCGAAGACTGCGTCTCCGTTCTCGCCCGACCCTGGTTCCGTGAGGGGGTCCATTCCCTCCACTGGTGGTGTTGGGTTATTGGCTGGTGAAGACTGCGCTACCACAACACCGCCCTTTCCGGAATATCCGTTCAGCAGCTGAATGACCTGCTGACGGACCCTGTTCAGGTCGGCGCCCATCTTTACCAGCACTTGTGCTGCCACGCCCTCACCTTCGCGGATAAGGCCCAGCAGGATGTGCTCGGTGCCGATGTAGTTGTGCCCCAGCTGCAGCGCTTCGCGTAGCGACAGCTGAAGCACCTTCTTCGCGCGCGGCGTGAACGGAATGTGCGGCGCAATTGACGGTTGCTGACCATTGCCAATGGTGTCCACGACTTGTTCGCGAATTGCTTCAAGCGTGATGCCCAGCGACTCCAGTGCCTTGGCAGCCACGCCTTCGCCCTCATGCACCAGACCCAGCAGGATGTGCTCGGTGCCGATGTAGCTGTGATTGAGCATCTTGGCTTCTTCTTGCGACAGCGTCACGACCTTGCGGGCGCGATCGGTAAAGCGTTCAAACATGATGCCTCCTCGGCGCCAGTGATGCATGAAAAGAACCAATGTGAGTTCCCTCGAAGTTGTTAAAACCTCGTATCTATAGATATAATGCTGTTAACGAACAACTAATTCACCACCAACAAAGTTACTGTTACTGTATACTATTTCACCCAATTTATCAACCGCCAGGCCTACTAAGAACTGTCCTTCGTTCAGCTGATTTTAAGCTTCAGCTGTCTGCTGGTGTTCAAGATACGCTTCGATAAAACCATCCAACTTGCCGTCCAGCACACCCTGTGTGTCGCGGTCTTCATGCTTAGTACGGGTGTCTTTTACCATCGTGTACGGATGCAGGACATAATTACGAATTTGCGACCCCCAGTTTGCTGACTCGCCTGCCCGCAGTTCCGACACGTCAGCCGCATGTTGCTCCAACTTTAATTGCGCCAATTTACTGCGTAGTATCTTCATAGCCGTCTCACGATTTTGCAGCTGCGATCGTTCATTCTGAATCGCCACCACTATACCCGTTGGAATATGCGTCACGCGTACAGCACTATCAGTCGTGTTAACAGACTGACCGCCATGGCCGCCTGCACGATATACATCGATTTTCAGATCCTTATCGTCGATTGCCACTTCATCTGGCACATCAATTTGCGGCAACACCTCAACCAATGCAAAGCTGGTCTGACGCAAGTTATCACTGTTAAATGGGCTCAGCCGCACCAAACGGTGCACGCCGTGTTCGCTTTTTAATTTGCCATATGCAAATGGTCCACTGATTTCAATGACGCTCGATTTAATACCCGCCTCTTCACCCGTCGAGCGCTCAACGATGCTGCTTGTCATGTCGTGTTTTTCCGCAAAGCGGATATACATACGTTCCAACATCTCGGTCCAGTCCTGGGCATCAGTCCCACCGACACCAGCGCTTAGGCGCAAGATAACATTGTGATCATCAAACTCACCGTTTAATAACAGTTCCTTCCGACGAACGTCAAACTCTTGCTCAAGCGCGGTGACTTGGCCTTCAAATTCTTTTTGCAGACTATCATCGTTCATCGTAATCAGTTCGGCGATATCACGTACCTGCGCCTGAAGTGTCACCCATGGTTCGACCATTGACGATAGGCTCGCCAGCCGCTTACTCTTTTCCTGCGCATCGGTTGGATTATTCCAAATCTCCGATGTCGCCAGTTCCTCTACCAGTCCAGCAATCACTGTCTGCTTATCGGCAATCGCCAAACGCTCAAATGCCGCATCAATCTGCGTCGACAATATCGTAATGCGTTTTAATAGAGGTTGCATGTGCTCTATTGTAGCATTTTTTGTGCCCAGTCTTGGGCGTCATAAGTGTGGCGATAGTCAAAATCCGATTCAGGCACATCAAAACTAAGCGGCGCATAGTCTGCTTGGGCCTGAGCCATGTGATATGCCCGGCGCAACTCGTCAATCTCGCCAATACATTCAAATGGCTTTGGTTCGCCGTCGATTCCCAACAAACCCTTGAACGTTCGCTGTAGCGTTGGCTTTGCAAACAGGTCCTGGCCATTAAACAGGCTTTTCAAATCATCAGCCTGCACAAACGGTGCAAATAACAGATACGAATTGGCACATTTTGGACAGTTGCCACACCACTTCAACGTCGAATTATCATTACCCTGCTGATAATTTGCAACGTTGCATGAACTAAATTCATGTCCATATTTTTTCCAGGCATGCTGGACAAACAACTCGGCAACGTACAGCTCGCTGTACCCGCGTAACGGCGAACCAACGCGCATGTCAGTTGCAATATAGCGCGTCACGTATTCGGCAAAATCTTGCTCAGCCTGCCATGTTTTTGACCATTGGTGTGTCACAGCCAAATCGCCAATATAATCATGTGCTTCTTCACCTTCATGCGCAATCGATACCAACACATCACGTTTACCCAGCAAAATGGCCTGAATCAGCGCCAAGCTCTGAACAATATACGTGATCGGAACATGCCCATTCTTGGCGCCTTTTTCACTTGCCGCCTTTAATGCGTCGCGATCAATTGTGCGCTGTGCTGGCAGTAACGGCGCAGCAAGCGTATCGAGGAGCTGCGGGTAATTCGTGCTGCTGGAAAGATACCACGGTGTAAAATCATGCCCCTTTTCTTCCATCAGACTTGCAACCAACAACGAATCCTTACCACCGCTTTGTAATACCAATCTGCCTTCGCCGCCGCTCGCAGTTGGTACGCCACCATCGCCCTGATCGCTTACCGTAAAATGTGCCAAATCATCACGTGTCAGGTCGTTTTCAAACGCAAATTGGCCCAAGCCTTCTTGGTATACGTGATTAAAGAACGTGACTTGCCACGCATCAAGTGGTTGATCCATAACCACTTCGTGCGATGGGAACGTTTTGTAATACGATGTGCCGATCAGCACAAATGCCAGAAAAAGTGCTCTATCAAGCGCTCCTGGGTTATAGGCTTTCGATGGTTTGAATGCTACCTGCTCTTTAAACGTTTGACCATCTTCAAACGCATAACGAAAGTACGCCGTTGCCTTTTCTTCACTGTATTCGTACGACGTAAAAACAAACCGGTTCACAAGCTATTAACCACATTCATAAACTGATCACCACGATCATAAA
>CALMQN010000105.1 GCA_937872185.1 uncultured bacterium | reverse complement strand
TCTCGCCGGCGATCGACCCGAATGGGGCGGTTGAGATGCTGACGGTGGGTGATCGCGAACTAGCAGTACACTCCTTCACGATATCGTACGATCCCAGCGCGACTGACCCTATCACTCAGCAGCGCTTGTATAACCTGTCATTTATCATTGGTACTAACGACCAGGCTGCACTTAGCGCCAATTCATCAACCTGTCGTACACCCGATGATATTGCATCAGATCTGGCCTATTGTTCGGTCAACCAGTTTAATGTGACTGCTCGCACGAGCAATGCGGTACAATAGAGACAGTTATGAAGCTTATGCATACTTCAAAAAGTCAGGCCGGTGCAGTATCACTGTTCATTATCGTGTTCACGGCGCTTCTGATTACTATTGTTACCGTTAGCTTTGTTCGCTTGATGTTGAGCGATCAGCAGCAGGCAACGACATCGGACCTGTCGCAGAGCGCCTATGATTCGGCGCAGGCTGGTATCGAAGATGCGAAGCGTGCCTTACTGTTTTACCAATCAGAATGTGCGACGGGTGACGTATCGCGTTGTGCAACCGCACAGAACTACCTGAACTCTGATACCTGTAATGATGCAGTAAATGGAGTATACGCAGCTGACGTATCTGGCCAGGAAGTCTTGGTGAAACAGACGCAGGGCGACGAAAGCCTGCAGCAAGCGTATACCTGTGTCAAGGTGACGCTACAAACAGATGATTATATTGGCAGCCTGAATCAGGACGCTAGTAAGTTGATCCCACTGATCGGTGTATCAGGTTTTAATACGATTAAAATTGAATGGTTTAGTGCCAAAGATTTGCAAAGCAATACGACGACCGTGGATGTGCCATCGTTTGCGCGCGGGCCACAACTGCTGACCCAGGCAGCATGGTCGGCAGCAGGTACGCCAAACAGGCCATCAATCATGCGTGCTCAGTTGATGCAGTTTAGTACATCAGGCTTTATGCTGAGTGATTTTGACGGTGATACTAACTCTGCGGGCGTCAGTGATGCGAATACGTTATTCTTGTATCCATCGAATATCGTTGATACGACCAAAAGCTTTGCCAGCAATGCCCGTAAGACCGCAACCAGCAGCCCAGTACTTTCAACGTGCAGCGCAACATTAGGATCAGGCGGATACGCGTGTTCGGCAACTATTACGTTACCGGATCCAATTGGCGGTGGTAGCCGTCAGGCATATCTTAACCTAGCTGCCATTTATAAGAAGGCGAACTATCGTATTACTCTGTTAAACGGCAGCACGCCCGTTCAGTTTAATGGTGTACAGCCAAAGATTGATTCAACAGGCCGAGCTAACGATTTGTTCAGGCGTGTCGAAAGCCGCGTCGAGGTGCTGGACGGTATTTATCCTGATGCAGCCGTCGATATTACCGGTAGTTTTTGTAAAGATTTCTTGATTACCGACAACGTGGCAGATTACAGTGCCAATGCCAGCTGCGCGCCTTAATCTTGTTCAGATGTTTCGCTGTGAAACTTTTCGTATATCTCGCGCAGGTGTTGGTCGGTGACGTGCGTATAAATTTGTGTGGTACTGATATTGCTGTGCCCCAACATAGCCTGGACGCTGCGTAGATCCGCCCCGTTCATTAACAGATCGGTCGCAAAACTGTGACGCATCGTGTGTGGGCTGACGTGTTTGGTAATGCCTGCCAGTCTGGTGTATTTGTTAATGACTCGTTGTACACTTCGTGCCGTCAGACGGCGGTAATCACCGCTCATGCTAGCGATATTATTACGGCTATAACTGAGGAATAGCGGGGGCAAATTGTCGATGCGTGCCATCAGATAATTGTCGACATGGTTGGCGGCGCTTTCGCTGATAAAGATCGGGCGGTCTTTTTGGCCCTTACCGCGCACCATAAATTCGCGGCGCTTGGTGTTGATGTGATCACGGTTCAAGTTGACCAGTTCGGATACACGCAGGCCGCTCGAAAACAGCAATTCGACCAAGGCTCGGTCACGGAGGCCCACTTCGTTTGAGGTGTCAATGTGTTCCAGCATACGCTCTATTTCGTCGTAGTGTAAAAAGGTGACTTGCTTGCGGGCTGTTTTCGGTAGCTCTATTTTATCGGGTGACAGACTGGGGATGTCACGTTTTGACAGATATCCCAAGAAGCCACGGAGGGCAATCAAGTGGTATCCTTGGGTGATAATCGCTAGTTCATCATCGTTGTTGTTTTTGTAACGGTTCAACCACAGTCGATATTTACGGATAATCTCTGATGTAATCTTGTCAACGGTGATATCCTCGGTAAACTCGACAAATCGTTCCAGATACAGTGTATAGTTTTCGGCAGTGCGCGCTGAACGGCCACCCTCAACCTCCAGGTGTTCAATATAGTCGCGCAGCAGTTCGGACATGTACATACAATAAGCATAGCCTAAAAGTAGGGAAGTCGGTACAATGAAACAATGCATACAATCGAAATCATCATACTTGGCATTATTCAGGGACTAACGGAATTCATTCCCATCAGTAGCTCTGGCCACCTTGTTATCGCCCAAAACTTTTTTTCGGGCGCATCGGATCATTTGTTTCTAGAATTCATCAACCTAGGGACGTTGCTGGCGCTGGTCGTTTTTTTCCGCAAAAAGATTGTTTCTATTGTGCGAGGTATCTTTGTCGAGCGTAAATACAAGTTGGCGCTTAATATATTGATCACGGCTATCCCGGCAGGACTAATTGGCTATCTGCTGTCTGATTTTATTGGATCGACTGCATTTTTTGGTAGCCTTGGCGTTGTTATGGTGACGCTTGCAACAGTTGGTGTGGTGATGGTGCTACTGGAACACCTGCCAAAGGCATCAGCGGTCAAAGATGGTGAAGCGCTCAGCCCACTGAGGGCACTGATTATTGGTTTAGCGCAGGTCTTTGCACTGATCCCTGGCGTTTCGCGTTCGGGTTCGACTATTATCGCAGGACGTTTGTCGGGATTAAATGCTGCGTCCGCGGCCGAGTACAGCTTTTTGGCATCGCTGCCGATTATGATCGGGGTGACATTAAAGATCTTTGTATCCGACCGTGACTATTTGATGGCAAACTTCGTTCCGCTGATGATTGGTAACGTTGCCGCCTTTGTTGCTGGCGTTTTTGCGATTGGTTTTTTGATGAAGTACTTGGCAAATCACTCTTTGGCGATCTTTGGCTGGTATCGTATTGGGCTGGCGGCTGTTTTGGGCCTGGTACTTTTGGTACAATAGATCACATTACTGGATTGACCCTAAGGAGTGACGATGACACAACAACTTGAGCAGACTTTGATTATATTGAAACCAGATACCATCCAGCGTGGGCTAGTGGGCGAGATCATTACGCGATTTGAGCGCGCAGGACTTAAGATTGTCGCTATGAAGATGATTGCTCCTGACGAGCTCCACCTCCACGCGCATTATGAAGGAATTGGTAAAGTGATCAGTCGCTGGGGTGAAGATATCTACAGCGTTCTCTTGTCGCACATGCAAGAGTCCCCCGTTATTGCATTCGTGTTAGAAGGAGTGGAGTCGGTGTCGTATGTCCGAAAGCTGGTTGGGACAACCGACCCTAAGGAATCGCCAGCCGGGACAATAAGAGGTGATTATACGCATGTGACGCGAGCTTTTACGAACCCACAAGGGGCAACAATGCCAAATATCTTGCACGCGTCGGGCGATCCAGAAGAGGCGTTGCAAGAAATTGCACTGTGGTTTAACGACGACGAGATCTATAGCGAATACGACACTGCTGCTGGCCCTATCGTACGTGGTCGCGTTCCTAATAAGAAGTAAAACCGGTATAATAAATTGTGTGGGTCATAAGGGGTATAATAAATACTATGCCTCGGTAGCTCAACTGGATAGAGCAGATCCGTCCTAAGGATAAGGTTGTAGGT
>CALMQN010000104.1 GCA_937872185.1 uncultured bacterium | reverse complement strand
GCTCAGCCCATGGGGGTGTTCGGTATTTGGCTGCAAACGCATCAGGTCAACAATGTTCACGACGCGAATCTTTAGATCGGGCAGGTGAGTACGCAGAATTGACACGGCCGCCAGCGTCTCAAGTGTCGGTACGTCACCCGCACAGGCCATGACCACATCTGGCTCATCGCCGCTATCATTGCTTGCCCAGTCCCAAACACCCAGCCCATTCGTACAATGCTCGACGGCCTCTTCCATTGACAACCACTGGGGGCTATCGTGCTTACCGACAATCGTAAGGTTGATGTAATTGCGGCTTCTTAAGCAGTGATCCATAACCGACAGCAATGTGTTGGCATCGGGCGGCAGATATATGCGCGATACCGAAGCCTTTTTGTTAACCAAGTGGTCAATAAAGCCTGGATCTTGGTGCGTGAACCCGTTGTGGTCTTGGCGCCATACATGCGACGTTAACAAATAATTCAGCGACGATATCTCTTTGCGCCATGGCAACTCTGACGACATTTTAATCCATTTTGCGTGCTGGCTAACCATCGAATCGACAATACGAATGAATGCCTCATAACTGTTAAACAACCCATGTCGGCCCGTCAGCAGGTATCCTTCTAACCATCCCTGTGACTGATGCTCACTCAGCATCGAATCAAGGACCGCACCGTGTGTCGCCAGTGACTCGTCGCTATCAATAATTCGGCCATGCCATTGTCGATCGGTCACTTCAAACACATCTTCAAGCCGGTTCGATACTGTTTCGTCTGGGCCGAATAAACGGAAATTGTGCTGGTCTTCGTTTTTCGCAATAACATCGCGAATAAAGGGCCCTAACGCATGGACGTTACCGACATTGGCCACACTGCGATATGGCACATCGACAGCGTACTCACGAAAATCAGGAACACGCAGTTCACGCAGCAGGTTACCACCATTCGCATGAGGGTTTGACCCCATACGACGATCGCCGGTTGGCACAAACTCGGTGATCTCAGGAAGCACCGCGCCGTGTTCGTCAAACAATTCCTCGGGTTTATAGCTTTTTAGCCAGTCTTCAAGCACCTTGACATTCTGCGGGTGCGCCTCGTCAACGGCAAGCGGTACTTGGTGTGCACGAAAGTTTCCTTCAATCTTTTTGCCATCAATATAGGCAGGGCCTGTCCAGCCCTTTGGTGAACGAAGGATAATCATTGGCCATCGTGGGCGAATGGTATCATTGTTTTCACGCGCGTTGGTCTGGATTTCTTTAATGCGGGCTATCGCTTTATCCAATTGCTCGGCCATTGCCTGATGCATACGCTCGGGCTCGTCACCTTCGACGTAATACGGCATCCAGCCATACCCCCTAAACAGCTGATCAAGCTCCTCGGGCTCAATACGGGCGAGGACTGTCGGGTTACTGATTTTATACCCGTTTAGGTGAAGGATCGGCAGTACCGCGCCATCTGTTTTGGCATCGATGAATTTATTTGAATGCCATGCGGTTGCAAGCGGGCCAGTCTCGGCCTCGCCATCACCAACAACGCACGCGGTGATCAGCGTAGGGTTATCAAATACCGTTCCAAACGCATGGCTAAGCGAGTATCCCAGCTCGCCGCCTTCGTGAATTGACCCGGGTATCTGCGGAGACACGTGACTTGACAACCCGCCCGGGAACGATGACATCCTAAACAGCTTGCGCAGACCGTTTTCGTTGCGCGTCACGTCAGGATAATAATCACTAAACGTTCCTTCCAAATACACGTTGCTGACGACACCCGGGCCACCATGGCCTGGGCCAGACACATAGATCATGTCCAGCGAATTCTTTTTTATCACCCGGTTTAAGTGCGCATAAATAAAGTTTTGCCCCGGCGCTGTTCCCCAGTGACCAAGGAGCAGCTTTTTAACGTGATTCATTTGCAGCGGTTCTTTAAGCAGCGGATTATCACACAAATATATCTGCCCAACAGT
>CALMQN010000103.1 GCA_937872185.1 uncultured bacterium | reverse complement strand
ATAAAAATCCTTAAACATATCAAAACTGGCCGATCCGGGACTTAGCACCACTACGTCGCCACTCACGGCAGCTTGCGTCGCATAACCAACGATTTCGGGCATGGTCTGCGCGTCTAAGACAGTGATCTTTGTAGGGACGCCTGCCGCCTGCATCTGCGCCAGCAAGCTTTGACGTGTCTGGCCAATCAATAATACTTCTTTTATGTTCGTTTGCGCCTTCAGCGTATCAATCAAGATTGAGAAATCGCCGCCCTTTTCAATACCACCGACGATTAGTATCTCGGGCTGTTCAAATGACTTTACAGCAGCAACCGTTGCCGGCGGCGCCGACGAAAAGCTGTCATTATAATAATCAACTCCATTGTATTTACGCACCAGTTCCAGTCGATGTGGCAGGCCTTTAAAATTACGCAGCCCTTGTTCGATCGCGTCGATCGTCAGGTCATAGGCACGAGCGACTGTAATCGCCGCACAGGCATTTTCGACATTATGTTGGCCAATCAACTGCAAGACATCAAGTGAACAGATGACTTCGCCTTTTTGAAAAAACTGACCGTCGCGTTCATAAACTCCACCATCATCTGGGATACCGTAGCGCAAGATACTACCAGCTTCAGACGATGTCGCAATCTGATGCGAATAGTGATTGGTTGGATGATAAATACATATGTCGCCGTCCTGCTGGTACAAACGAATATGTCCCTTAGCATTGACGTAATCGTCCATATCAACGTGGACATTCAGGTGATCCCGCTCGATCAACAGCACCACTGCGGTATGCGGAGAACGCTCGATATCCCATAGCTGAAAGCTCGACAACTCAAACACGACAATATCTTCCGATCCGATGCTGTCAAGTGCCTGGATAGCAGAAGTCCCGATATTACCCACCAGCCATACTTTCTTACCAGCTGCCTCAAATATTGCGGCAATCAGGCTGGCCGTCGTTCCCTTCCCTTTTGTCCCAGTAACGCCGATAATTTTAGCAGGGCATTTTTCAAAAAACTCATTCGTGGCAGACCAGATCTTGCCATCAGTCTTAATCTTGTACGGTGCTAGTCCTGCAGTGCGGATCACCATGTCAAAGCCTTGCAAGCGTTCAAAAACACCTTCGCCCAGCATCGTCGCTACGCCCTCAGGAAGCGCGTGTGATGGCGTTTCGTTTTCATCAACGATGGTGATATCGTGCTCGCCCATGCCGGCCCAATATTTATAATTCTCTTCGCCCTCTAGGCCGTACCCTGCGATTGCAATCTTCATATATGTATATTCTAGCGCGGTTCAAACAATGTTGCTACTTTATCATTCAGCTCAACCAACTCTTGCTTTTCGCCACTACTGACGGCTGCCAGTACCCATGTGTCTTCGTTGATAAACCCACGTGCGGTGTCGATCATGCGATCAAGCGATACGTTTTTGATCATGTCAGGCACCGCGTCATAGTTTTTGATAAAGTCATCAGCAAAATAACGACCAGTATAAAAACTACTGATCTGCGATACTGTTTGTGCACCCATTTGGTAACGACCAAGTGCATACGACTTTGCTGTCTCAATTTCTTGTTCGCTAATTTTGCCGTCCAAAACACACTTAATTTCGCGGGTAATAATATCAAACAACTCTCCGGCTGTTTCGTGGTTCACCTGGCCGATGATGTCCCAACTAC
Organism: uncultured bacterium; assembly: GCA_937872185.1. GTDB lineage: Bacteria > Patescibacteriota > Saccharimonadia > Saccharimonadales > Saccharimonadaceae > UBA1547. Next base: position 6,664 of record CALMQN010000103.1, on the reverse strand, counting down.
TGTCGTAGTACCCCGACCCAACATGGCTGGTAACGTTATACGCCAGACCCTTCTGACGAGCAGCACCAAAAATACGTGAATACATCGTACCTGTTAAAATGTGACTCAGATTATGCATCGCGTCCAGCTCTTCATCACTTAGTTCGCGGGCAATCGTCATTGACCAGGTGAAGGTCAGGTTGGTTGCGTCTTTACGACGAATGACACTTGGACCGGCCTTCGCCAGCACGTCGCGTGGGATGGCAAATCGTTCGCCTTCGGGCAATGAAAAGTCTTCAATCTGGCGTTTAATCTCGGCTTTACGGCCCTCTAACTTACCCGCAATCACAAAGCGCATATTGCGCGTGGTGTGCGTACGACGATGATGCTCGCGAATGTCAGCAAGCGTCACTTCACCGATCGTTTGCAGCGATTGGCGATGGGTCAAAACGTCTTCACCCAGCAACTGCTGAATACGTGGCCACAATATATGGTAGTGGTCATTCAGGTAATTTGTCAGTTCACTCCGCACATTCCCTTTTTCGGCCTGCAGTTCTACTTCGTTAAACTTTGGCTGGCAAATGCTTAGTTTTTGCAGATCTAATATTCGATCCCATTCAAAATCAGCGCATTCTGCTTCGTATACCATCGACAAATCGCTGGTGTATGCGTTACTTTGAGCACCGTTTTTTGAAAACTCCGATGCAAATTCATGTTCACTTTTAAATCGTGCATTGGCACCAAACGCCATGTGCTCCATGATGTGCGCGACTTGCTCAATATCTTTTGATTTTGCATAGCGATTGCCAGCACGAAACTGAAATTGCATGCTCATGACGGTTGCGCCCGGCACGTCAATCAGTAAGCCCCTGGCTCCATTTTTCAAACGTATTTCTTCGACAGTATGATTCATTGTATGGTATTTCCGTTCGGCCGTTATCGACGATTTTGTTTACGATTTTGACGTTGTGATTTTTTGCGTTTGCGCGCATCATTCTTTTTATGCTGCGCTTCATTCACAGTTGTCGCCTTCTTAGTTTTAAAGTCCTTGTCACGGCTTAGTTCGCCACCAGTTACTTCGTTGACGCCCTTTTCGACTGCCGATTCAGCCAGTCGTGTTAGCTCGGTTTCGTGGTCTTCATCAGTCCGGGCAACCACATCATGTTTGTGAACGTGCATGACGGCACGCAGTACTTCGTCGCGCAGTGTTGCCTGCAAACTATCAAACAATTTGGCTGATTCACTGCGGTATTCAACCAATGGGTCACGTTGCCCAACGCTGCGCCAGTGGATTCCTTCGCGCAGGTGTTGCATGTTTTCCAAGTGTTGCATCCACAAACTATCCAGTACTTGCAGATACACTTCACGTTCAACCTTGCGCATGACATCTTCGTCAAGTTCTTGTTCTTTGGCCTTATATACCTTATCGACTTCTTTGCGAGCAAGTTCGAATCGCTTTTTGTCGTTTTTCTCAACGCCAATCGCAGTGAGCTTTTTGTCGTTCATTGGGAAGATCACTTCAAACTCTTCGGCGAACTTCTTATTATTCTTGGCTGGCAGCAGCGTCAATTCTTGTACTTTGGCTTCGATCAATCGATCAATTTCAGGTTTAATGTCGATGCCTTCTAGGATTTTGCGGCGAATGGTATACACCACGCGGCGGTGACGGTTAATCACGTTGTCGTACTGAACAACATTTTTACGCGTATCAAAGTTATACCCTTCGACGCGCTTTTGCGCAGCTTCGAGTGTTTTTGATACCGCCTTATTTTGAATCGGTGTTTCTTCACTGACACCCAAACGATCCATCAGGGCTGCAATTCGTTCACCCTGGAAAATACGCATCAAATCATCTTCGGTCGATACGTAAAACTGTGTTTCACCAGGGTCACCCTGACGTCCACCACGTCCACGCAGCTGGTTATCGATACGTCGTGATTCGTGACGTTCAGATCCAATCACGACCAGTCCGCCCAGTTCAACAACGCCTTCGCCTAACTTGATGTCAGTTCCACGACCGGCAATGTTGGTTGCCAATGTGATGGCTCCTTTTTCGCCTGCCTTTTCAATGATCGCTGCTTCGCGTTCGTTGTTTTTGGCGTTCAAGATCTCGTATGGCACCTTTTCTTTGTCCAACCAGCCAGCGATCAACTCGTTTTTGGCAATCGATGCCGATCCCACCAGCACGGGTCGTCCCAGTGCGTGGTATTCTTTAATCGCATTTGCAACGGCTTTTAATTTGCCCTTTTCGGTCTTAAATATCAGATCCTGTTTGTCATTTCTGGCAATCGGACGGTTTGACGGAATCTGAATGACGTCCAAACTATAAATTTGCTGAAATTCTTCGGCTTCGGTAAATGCCGTACCGGTCATACCAGACAGTTTTTTGTACAAACGGAAATAGTTTTGGAACGAAACCGTTGCCAGCGTCATGCTTTCCTGTAATACAGCCACGCCTTCTTTGGCTTCAATTGCCTGGTGCAAACCTTCGTTATAACGGCGCCCCTGCATCAAACGACCAGTAAATTCGTCAACGATGATAACTTCGCCGTCATTCGTCACGACATAATCTTTATCACGCCTAAACAGCGTCTGGGCACGCAGTGCCTGGTCAATGTGGTACACCGAACGAACATAATCAGGGCTGTACAAATTTTTTACACCCAACATTTTTTGAATTTTATCGACACCGTCATCGGTCAAGGCGACCGTTTTACGCTTTTCGTCCAATGTAAAATCGTTATCATTGAGTTTTGCCGCAATTTTGGCGAACTGATAATAACTGTCGGGGTTTTCGGCTGCAGGAGCGCTAATAATCAGCGGCGTCCTGGCTTCGTCAATCAAAATACTGTCGACTTCGTCCACGATCGCAAAGTTGAGCGTACGCTGACGCAGCAGATCAACTTCGTTCACCATGTTATCGCGCAAGTAATCAAATCCAAATTCGTTGTTAGTCCCGTAGGTAATATCAGCGGCATACGATGCGCGTTTTGAATCAGAATCCTGACCATACGCTTCTTTACGTGTCACTGGGCGCAGTCGTTTCATGCGTGGATCGTCATGCGCCGCGTTGTCATAGGTTGGGTCAAACAAAAACGAAGCTTCGTTAATGATAACGCCCGTCGAAAGTCCCAAAAAGTGATACAGCTCGCCCATCCAGCTGGCGTCACGCTGTGCCAGATAATCGTTGACGGTCACCACATGCACGCCTTTTTCTTCAAGCGCGTTCAAATACACCGGCAGCGTGGCTACCAATGTCTTGCCTTCACCGGTTTTCATTTCGGCAACGTTACCTTCGTGTAGTGCCATTCCACCGATCAATTGCACGTCAAAATGACGCATACCCAATACTCGGTCACTCGCTTCGCGCACCAATGCGAATGCATCTGGCAGCAGGCTATCAACCGTCGTGCCTTTTTTTTGCAACTGTTTTTTTAAGATTTCAGTCTGCTTCTTCAGATCAGCCTTGGATAGTTTCGAGTACTTATCGGTCAGATTATTGACGGCGACAACTTTTTTTTGAAGTCCCTTTAAGATCTTTGTTTGTGGGTCACCAAAAATTTTGGTCAACACCCCTTGCCTACTTACCATGTTCAATTACCCTCGCGTTCAGTTTCTTCTGTAAAATACTCCTTACATTATACGGCCAGACGAGGCATTGAACAAGGTGTCAATTGCTATAATTCGCGGGCATAACTGCGCTTAAAGCGGCTCATGGCACCACGACGCCCAACATGTGCGATGGTTGCCTGCTTATACTTACGTAGTTGCGACACAATTTTAGCCTCAACAATGTCAACTGCGGCTAACATGTTTAGTGTTGTATCTTTGGCAGTAATTGTTTTGTCAGGCACATTCAATACGACTTCAGCTTCGTATTTGTTACCATGATCACGATTAACTTCTTTCAAACGAACCTCGGCGGTAACACTAGCGCGCGCATGTCTGGGCAGATAGCGATCCAGTCTTCCAATCTTTTTCATGACGTACTTTTTGGTCGTATCGTCCAAGGCATATTTGCTTATCCCTGTAATTTCGATTGCTGTGATCATGCTACCCTCCTAGTTACTTGGTTGGTACTTCTATTATAACATATGCGTCTTGGTCGAATATTGACCGAATAGGTTAAAAGTGTTATAAACAACGGATGGTAAACCCGGAACTAGAGGAGATAGATTACAGTAAAAATCCCGACCAACACCTCTATGAGTTTTGGGCTTCTCTTGACGAAACCGAACGTGCAAACGCAAAACGTATTGCCGCCGAACTAACACAAAAACGGGACCTTGAACCAACAGTTGTGATTATCCCGGTTGCAGCACACCAAGAGGCAGGCCTGATACACCACACACTGTCTCAGTATGCCGCTCAGCGTGACAATGTACCGTTCAGTATCGTCTTGGGCCTCAATACCCCAACCAATGATCCATCGCCCGAAACAACACAGGCGACAGTCACTGCGGTTTCTAAAGCAACTGATGAGTTCCCGAACCTATCAGTCCACACGACTTTCTCAACATACGATACTCCAATAATTGGCGGGGTCCGTCGTGATATCTGGAACGGTGTTTTAGCCGCCAGCCGGCCTTCGTGGCTTAGCCGTCACCAAGAGGTCATTGGTATTAACCATGATATCGATCTTGAATACCTTAGCCCTCACTATATAGCACAGATTCAACGCTACTACGGCATTGCCGACATGAACCGCGCTTATCGGCTCCTTGACCTTCCGGGACAAACCCACGAACCGACCTTCACGATGGCAAAGCATGCACGAAGCCCGCAACACCCAAATATCTCTGACGGTGTTTTCTGGATAGACTTTTGTAACCGGGCTGCAAAAAGCAGCTTCGAAGCGGCCACGGTCGTCCCATTTAGCTTTTACGCTGCTGCCGGGGGCTTTCGGCCCGAACATATAACGTATGAGTCACAATCGTTGATGCGAGGAGTACGATGGCCACTCATACCTGGTGCTCATATCGCTACGTCGCCTCGACGATATATTGAAAGATTTGCCGAACATGGCTACAAAGGTATCTGGTCGGACGACTCCTTTTCTGCAACCGACACATGTCGAAACCCCCAAGACATAATTCCAGACATTTCTCGCAATCACCTAGGGGACAACATAGCTGCAAGTCTTTACAACCAAATCGATGGCCATCTTTTAATACCAGCAATCAACGATGCACTGTGGCAGTATGAAAGCGATGCTCATCGGCGTGGTATCCAACGCGAGCTAACCCGCGACGAGTTAGCTCCGGTATTGCTTGCTACTGTCACCAAGCGACTGTGCCTATCACGGGCTGTCCTAGACCGTGTCATTGCCCTTCCTCACCTGACAGAACATTTTGAAAACCTGTATGCGCCTGATGAAATTGCCAATGGCTACCTAGACGACCTATTCAACCCGCGCGATGATGCAGTGCCAAGCTAGGGCTCACTTTGCCAAGAAGTACTCAAGCGCCGCTGCCTGTGACCCGTCAATCAATAGATCACTACAGAATGTCTCGGTTACCCATATACATGCGCAGTACCTCAGGAACTCGCAGTGTCCCATCTTCATTCTGATAATGTTCTAAAATCGCCACAAGCGAACGTGCCAGCGATACCGCTGTGCCATTAAGCGTATGGAGCACTTCGACGTTGCCGTCTGCGCGACGCACACGAATGTTAAGATTACGCGCCTGAAAGTCGGTGCAGTTAGATGCACTCGTTAGCTCACGGTAGATCCCGTCAACTGGTGACCAATACTCAATATCGTATTTTTTACTTGCCGGAGCACCCAAGTCACCTGCTGCAATGTTAATGACATGGTATGGAATCCCAAGCGCCTGCCAGATTTCTTCCTCAAGCGCCAAAATCTGTTCATGAACCTGACGTGATTGTTCAGGTGTCGTGAATGCATACAGTTCTAACTTATTAAACTGATGAACACGAAACAATCCACGGTTATGTTTACCGTACGTGCCTGCTTCTTTGCGGAACGACGGGCTGTATCCCGCGTACAGCAATGGTAGCTGTGCCTCATCGATAATCTCGTCGGCATGATAACCGGTAATAGGAATCTCGGCCGTTGCAATAAGCGCCAAATCCTCACCTTCGATATAGTATTCATCGCTTTGGTCACTCGAACGCGGTGCGAACCCCGTACCACCTGCGATGCGGCTATTGACCAGTGCGGGTACGGTTAAAAGTGTAAAGCCTTTTTGCGTCACAAGATTCAAGGCATACTGTGTAATTGCATTTTCCAAAAGTGCCAAATCACCTTTCAGGTAATAGAATTTAGCACCGGCGACTTTTGAACCTCGCTCGAAATCAATCCAATCACGTGCCGTCGCAAAATCCAGATGATCAACCGCACCAGAATTTTGTTCACCCCAACGCTTAATCTCAACGCTGTCTTCTTCCCCTCCGCGAGGAACATCTTCTTGCAAGATATTCGGAACCTGGTTGATTAAGTCCTGGTAGGTATCGTCAGCGCTCTTTAAATCAGTCTCGATCGTCATTAACGTCTCTTTGATCGATTTTGACTCGGCGACAAGTTCATCAGATGGCCGACCGCCCTTCAGCTGCGTCGAAATGGTATTACGCTTTTCGCGTAGCTCATCAGCTTGCTGTTGTAGGCCACGACGCGCAGCATCAGCTTCAAGCAAAGTCGAAATCTGAACCTTATAGCCTTTGG
>CALMQN010000102.1 GCA_937872185.1 uncultured bacterium | reverse complement strand
CGAGCTTTGATCGTCGCTTTTCCAGGCGCAATGTCGATAATCCTGGTGACATGCGAAAAGTCTTCGTGTGCTCTGGGCAGGAACGTAATCAAATCGCCAACAGTGTGAATACCGGCATCGGCAAATTGCTGACCCGTTTTTTCCCCCACACCCTTTACCTTCTCCAGCGGAGACACAAGATTCATACTAATAGTGTAGCAAGTCTACCGACCTACAGCCAGGATACCTTCAAGTACGAAGGCCGTGTCTTGCCACTGTTCGACGGCAATCGTATCAATGCCATACGCTTTAACGGGATAGTCATTGCCACCTTCTTGCAGCTTGTCACCAATAAACAAAATCTCGTCTTTACTGACGCCAAGGACCTCAATCAACTTTGCAATGCCATAGGCCTTATCGATACCAATACGCGTAATATCAACACTGGTTGACCCTCCCAAACGAACCTCTAAATTCGGCAGACGCTCAGCAACAAGAATCCTCAGACGTTCCTTTGCTTCTTGATTCTGCTCAGCCCAGGCATACTTTTCAATCGCTGGCGCTTGTTGACCAAGTGCCGAATACGTCACCTGACTACCACGATCCTCAATAATGTCACCGTATGGCTTTTCAACCCACAACCCGACTTCTTTCGCTGTTTTTTCAAGCACGTCAATGATTTGCCGCTTCTCTTTGCTCGTCAAATCCTCAGCATACTGAATCTTCCATTCACCTTTAATCTGTTCGTATCGATAATAACGCGTACCACAGGTCGGCATTAGGTGCAGCCGAGACAGCTGCTCAGGGCTTGCGTCCAAACGATCAACCACCTGCATTTTAAATTGTTCAAACTTGCCACCAGAAATGATGTTTACCTCATATTCATCAAGTAATTTGATAAGCAATTCGGCCATGCGATCAGAAATCGGTGACTTTGTAACAGCAAGTGTATCGTCAAGGTCAAATGAAATAACTTTTTTTGTCATAAACGCTATTATAACAAATACTTAGCGCACTAAGATAAAGCTGTTTTTGCCTTTTTTGATAAGGCTACGAAGGTTAACGCTATGGTCACTATCGACTTTTTCGCCGCTGACCGATACAGCACCAGATTCGATCAGACGCTTGGCCTCACCATTGCTTGACGCAGCGCCACTTGATACCAAGGCATCAACAATCGTCGTGCCAAGGCCTACTACTGGGATCTCATGCGCTAACAACTCGATATCTTCGTCCAATAGGTCCGCAAAATTCATTTCACCAAATAGCACACGCGATACCGCTTCGGCACTTTGCGCACGGTCACCGCCATGGACGATAGACGTCACTTCGCGGGCCAGAACTTTTTGGGCCATGCGTCGCTGCGGATTTTCGTGTGTATCTCGTTCCAAATCATCAATCGCTTCTTTACTCAGTACTGTAAAGACTTTCAACCAATCAATCACGTCTGCATCGCCGGCGTTCAACCAAAATTGGTAAAACGCATAGACGCTCGTCTTGGCAGGGTCAAGCCAAATCGCACCACCCTCGGATTTACCAAACTTTGCGCCAGTCGTTTTATTGACGACGAGCGGCGTTGAATACACGTGGGCCTCTTTATTGTCCATGCGACGAATCAAATCGACACCAGCAATCGAATTGCCCCACTGGTCGGCGCCGCATAGCTGTAGCGTCACATCATATGTGCGCGACAAATGTACAAAATCATATCCTTGGATCAAAGAATAACTAAACTCAGCGTAGCTAATACCTGATCCATCTGTACCCAGACGTGATTGAACAAACTCGCGGCCAAGCATCTGACTGAGGGGGACGTTTTTACCAACCGTACGCAGAAAATCAATATAGTTCAACTCTTTAAACCAGTCGTAATTATCAACGACCGTAAAGTCTTTACCGGCGAATACTGTCTTGTACTGCGCAGCAATGGCTTGTTTATTATGATCAATTGCCTCTAAGGTCTGCAGATTGCGTTCGTCTTTTTTACCATCAGGATCGCCGATCATACCCGTTGCGCCGCCAACCAGCAAATAGGCATGGTGGCCATGGTCAATGAAGTGTCGCACCATCATGGCAGCGGCAAGATTACCAATCTGCATACTGTCAGCACTTGGGTCGACTCCAAAATAGAATGAGATAGGATCACCGTCTAGGGCCGACATATCAGGGTAGGTTGTCTGGTTGACGAATCCACGCCAGGCAAGTTCTTCGGATAACTTCATTCTTTCTCCTTAGGTGTTAATATCTGTCAGTATAGCAAAAGTTTGGGCTTTACGCGACCAAATTAATGCTATAATAGGAAGTGATATTGCTTATGGGAAACATATAACAGTGGCTAAAAAACCAACTCATTCGCGCAAATTAAGTGTGTACTCTAACCTGTCACACCAGCGCAAAACTAAAAAGGACGCTGCCGCTCGTAAACGTGCGCAGTATTTAGCGACTCTTCCAAAGCACCCAGTTAAACGACTGGCCTACCGTATGCACCCAAAGCGCTTCTGGGCATACTGGTTCAGCAAACGAGGCGCCATTATGGCTCTCAAAGTTACCGGCATTGGCCTACTCCTCCTCGCGCTGATGGTTGGTGGCCTGTTTGCGTACTTCCGTAAAGATCTAGATGCAATTCGTCCAAGCGAGCTAGCAAAGCGCGTACAAACAACTGTTACTAAATATTATGACCGTAATGGTGAACTGTTATGGGAAGACAAGGGTGATGGTGACTATAAGTTAGTTGTTGATAGCAAAGACTTAAGCGACTACTTAAAGAAAGCGACCGTCGCCATCGAAGACCGCGACTTCTACAGCCACAACGGCGTCAGCTTTACCGGGCTGCTTCGTGCGGTCGTTAATAACGCCGGTGGTGGCAACATCCAGGGTGGGTCAACGCTCACCCAGCAATTGGTTAAACAAGTGTTCTTCGCAGATGAAGCCGGCGATCGTGGGCTCAGCGGTGTCCCTCGTAAAATTAAGGAACTAATCCTATCTGTCGAAGTTGAACGCATGTACGACAAAGACCAGATCTTGACACTATATCTTAATGAATCCCCTTACGGCGGTCGTCGTAATGGTGCCGAATCTGGTGCACAAACCTATTTTGGAAAATCCGCCAAAGACCTAACTCTACCAGAAGCAGCCTTACTTGCTGCAATCCCACAAAACCCATCAGTATACGATCCCTACAATACACCTGGTCACGAAGCGTTAATTGCCCGACAGCATCAGGTTCTCGACAACATGGCTGACCAGGGCATGATCAGCAAGGATGAGGCCGATGAGGCCAAGAAATTCCCTATTATTGACAGTATCATTCCCGAATCAACCCAATATGCCGGCATCCGTGCACCGCACTTTGTGCAGATGGTCCGCGGACAACTGGAAGAAGAGCTAGGCAAGGCGACCGTTGGTCGTGGTGGCCTGAGCGTAACGACAACGCTTGACCTGCGCATCCAAACTAAATTGGAAGAGGCGATGGATGACATGTTTGTCCGTTCTGGTACGCCTGCTTACGCTGGATTCACCAATGGTGCAGCAACCGTCGAAGATTCACAAACGGGACAAATCGTCGCTTTGATGGGAAGTCGCGACTTTAACTATCCAGGATACGGTCAGGACAATGCGGCTACCGCTTACATCCAACCTGGATCAACCATTAAATCACTCGTCTATGCACAGCTATTCCAGCAAAAAGCCGCCGGACAAGCAAACTACGGTAGCGGATCAATCCTTAAAGATGAAAACATCGATGCTATTTATGGTGGCAAATTGCAAAACGCCGACCGTACGTTTAAGGGCGACATCCCCATCCGTATTAGCCTTGCAACCTCACGTAACGTCCCGGCCGTTAAAGCAATGTATATATCGGGCGTTGAACCAACACTGAAAACCATCCATGAAATGGGCGCGACCAGTTACTGTACGCAGGGAAGCGAGACACAGGTAGGACTGGCGTCTGCAATCGGTGGCTGTGGTATCAAACAAGTCGACTTGGTTAACGCCTATGCGTCACTTGCCCGCGGCGGTGTCTACAAAGATCAATCATCTGTACTTGAAGTTAAAAACAATTCTGGTGAAGTATTAAAGAAATGGGCAGACGATTCTGCAAAGAAAATTATCGACCCACAATCAGCGTACATTGTCAGCGACATCCTGACTGATGGCGCTGCCAGCGCAGGACTAGGCAGCTACACCGCCAAAGCTATCCCAGGCGTTAAAACCGCAACCAAAACCGGTACATCCGACAAGGGTGGCAATGCAAAGGACATTTGGATGATGAGCTACAGCCCAGCACTCACGATGAGCCTATGGCTTGGTAATCCTGATACGACCATCCTTAAACAAGGAACGTCATCACTTGGTAGCCCAATTATTGCTAAGGTCATGGAATACGCCCACAAGAACGTGTATGCACCTGAAGGCAAATGGAAATCAGGCGACTGGTTTACTGCCCCTGCTGGCATCCAACAAGTTGGCAAAGAACTGTATCCTTCATGGTGGAGCAAGACCCAAGGCCAATCAAATGCAAAACTGACATTCGATAAAGTATCAAAGAAAAAGGCAACCGCCTGTACGCCGGACAGCGCCAAAATCGAACTGGACGTCGTTAAATCGATTGATCCTGTCAGCAAGAAGGATGTCTATACTGGAGTACCTGATGGATACGATGGCAGCAAAGACGATGACGTTCACAGCTGCAGCGACGTTAAACCCGCAGTATCGGTCAGCTGGACGGCTGGGCCAGGTGCAAATAAATATACATTGACCGCTATCGTCACCCAAGGTACCTTTGCACTCTCAAGCGTTGATATCATCGTCGGTGGCACTGTTGTGGCAACCGTCAGCGCCCCTGGACCATATACCTTCGTATACACTGTCCCGACAACGGCAACGTCACCACAAGCAGTCACTGCAAGCGCGACAGATGCAGGGCTTTACACCAGCGCCTCAGGCGCTGCAACACCAACCGCATCAATCCCCGCCCATACGTGAAGATCTCGCGGTAACTAATAACTATTAAAAATACACGCTTGTAATGGCGTGTATTTTATTATCTTTTGCTTTTCTACTGTTGGTTGTTTAGCATTTCAATCAAGTCTGCTTCGTTTTGCGCCGAACTGCGACGCTTCTTTTGAACAGGCGCAGCGCCTACGTTACCCTGAGGGACGCTGCTTTGTTGCCTATTTTGCTGCGGTTGACGTGGTTGTCGCGGCTGACGCGTATTCTTTGCCACAAGTCGCTGGTCATTACGATCGCTATGGAACGTTGTCGGTGCAGGGGCATCAATAACTGGCGCAGGCACAACAGGTGCACTAGCGGGCTCACGTGCAGCTACAAACTGCTTTTTTGATGGCTGGACAGGTACGGGCTTGTCATTCTTGGTAAATTGACGTGGAGCTGGTTGTTTTTTCTCAACAAGCTTGGCGAACATCATTTTACCAGCTGCCGTTTGCAAGCTTCGAATAAATTCGATTTCAACTGTCTGACCAACCAGTTTATTGGCACGTTCAACAAC
>CALMQN010000101.1 GCA_937872185.1 uncultured bacterium | reverse complement strand
CAGCTTGTCCTTGGTCAAGGTTCTTTTTGAAAGCTTCGATACCAGTCACAACAGTTTGTTGTGATGGGTGGATACCAACGATTTCAACTGGGTCGTTCAATTTAACGATACCCTGTTCGATACGACCGGTTGCAACTGTTCCACGACCCTTGATCGAGAACACGTCTTCGATAGGCATCAGGAATGGCTTGTCTAGGTCGCGTACTGGTTCTGGAACATAGCTATCAAGTGCAGCAACCAATTCCATGATTGCGTCTTCAGATGCAGAATCGCCTTCAAGTGCTTTTGTTGCAGAACCCTTGATGATAGGAGCGTCTTCGTCAAAGCCGTTTTTAGCAAGCAGTTCACGAATGTCCATTTCAACCAGTTCTACTAGTTCAGGGTCAGCCAAGTCCATTTTGTTTAGAAAAACAAGGATCTTTGGCACACCAACCTGCTTAGCAAGCAAAACGTGCTCACGGGTTTGTGGCAGTGGACCATCGTTTGCAGCAACCACCAAGATTGCGCCGTCGATCTGCGCAGCACCGGTGATCATGTTTTTGACGTAGTCTGCGTGTCCTGGCATGTCAACGTGTGCGTAGTGACGGTTTTCTGACTCGTATTCCTGGTGAGATGATGCAATGGTGATACCACGTGCACGCTCTTCAGGGGCGTTGTCGATTTGGTCGTATGCAACAGCTTTGTTAACCGCACTTGGAAGGCGCTTTGCCAAAGTTGCAGTAATTGCTGCGGTAAGAGTTGTTTTACCGTGGTCAACGTGACCCATAGTACCGACGTTAACGTGAGGCTTGGTGCGATCGAAATCTGCCATTTTAATTTATTCTCCTTAAATTATTTTTCGCATGAGGATAATACCACCTCACGACGTATGAGCCCAATTATACAGGCTTTATTACTGTTCGTAAAGAGTTTTTATCGTTTTGTTTGAGGCGTATTTGCAAGATTTCGCGTTTGGGCTAAAACCATCGTGGCAACGGCGACCAATACAATAACTGTCCCGCCGTATGTCGCCAAAAGCTCATACGAAATTGGGACGGCCTCTGTATGATCGGCAGACATCGCAATACGTGATATATCGAACGTAGCGATATTGCATACATATTCAACGCTCAGCTCGTCTTGGTATCCAAGCACGCCCAGCCCTCCACTACCCGACCCCGGCACCTGCTCAAGGTTGCAGTATGCAGACTGAATGAAGGATGTCTGCGATAAACTCACCAGCAACATGACGATAGTCAGCGGAATAACCGCATAACCCAGCACCTTGCCGATCAGTCGTCGCAAACGGATAGCCTTGGGATCATTTTTATGTCGTGCAAAAAATAACATCAACGCAAGGATGCCACCAATCGCAATAAGCGTCCCGCTTATGATGTTTGCTATCCCAATCGCCTCCCAGTACATGGGCAGTGCGATAATCGTAATAACCGCCTGGGCAGCGCTAAACACACCAATAATCCCAAACACGACCAAAATGACGTAGTACAGCTTGTTCATACGATCACTATAGCATAAGCCGCTTAACCCCCCCATTGCAGTGATGGAGCTACCTACTTTTTGCGATATGGCGCCTGAAACGGCGCACTGTGCAGTCGGTGCCTCACCAGTAAAAACGTTGTCGCCGCAGCCAACACCGAAAGGATACTCGCAATAAGCAAGTTTACCGATGGGCTGATATAAAGATTGACAAAAAGACTTATCACCAGCAGCGGCAGCAGCGCGCGCGTCAGGGCATGCCCAATATGACGACGCAGGTTGACTGTTCGGGGTTTGTTGTCGTGACGTTTTGACAACCCCACAAAGCAAAGCACGCTGATTGACAGCACGATCACCGCAAGTATCAAATCGGCAATATGACGCGCGTCTATGACGGGATTATAGGCAAATGATCCGATAATTTGGATGCCGACGATAAGGTTTAAGCTGGCATAAAGTGAAATGTATCCGAAATAAATCATACGGGTAAGCATAGGCCTTATCATACCACACCAAATTGTTTTTACCCTAGTACCATCTGGTCACGGCTATTCTGATTCTTCACCAGTACTTGTGCGAGCTGTGTCCTCAAGTCCAAAATACATGCGAACAGATTCCACGTACTGTCCAAAGTTATACTTCATCAGCCCACTGTCGCCCAATTTAAATACTTTCGCGACGTCGAGCTTGGCCTTGGCAACCAAAAAGGCTTGACGAGGGTCAACAAGATACGGCAAATCATTAAAATCAGGTTCGTAAATCGGCATAACCAACACGCGTGCCGTGGTAATCACTGGACATACCTCGCTATTAACACATTCATCCCTTGCTAACTGGTCTGATTCTTCGATACATGTCAGGTCATGCGTCGGCCCGGCCTTGGTGATCAAACGCTCGATAACTTCTTTGTACCAGGCGCCGACTTGTTGCGGCGATCGTGACAGCTCGACATACGGTGCGACCGTCAGCACTGGCAGCATCATTAATCTTTCGTGACGAGCTTGGGCAGTTGGATACATTGACATAATGCGCACAACTTCCCGATGAACCATTTCAAGACTATCGTCATCATCAACGATACCTGTACCAACGAAAAAATTGTCAACCGCGAACATCGCACCTGCTTTATCAAGATTTGGCATTGAAATATCAGCGTAATACCGACGAACTGTCGACATTTCACCAATGGGTTCACGTTCAGGAAAATCTTCTTTTGCTGGCATACTATTTTGCTATTCTATAACGCTTTACGTACATTGCAAGCACAACCAAAAACCTCCGCATGGTTGCGGAGGTTTTGGCAGGTACAGTTCTTACCTATTTGCTTGATCGTTTTTCGATGATCTCTTGCGCAACGTTTGGTGGTACTTCTTCGTACTGTGCCAATTCCATCGAACTTGCGGCGCGGCCTTGGCTCATTGAGCGTAGGTCGTTGGTGTATCCAAACATCGTTGATAGTGGCACGATGGCCTTAATCAACTTGGCGCCACCGTTTAGGTCTTCCATAGATTCAATGCGGCCACGGCGAGCGTTAAGGTCGCCAATGACGTCACCCATGAACTCTTCAGGAGTCGTTGCTTCAACGCGCATGACCGGTTCAAGCAAAATTGGCTTCGCTTGCTTGATGCCTTCGCGTGTTGCAAGTGCACCCGCTAACTTAAAGGCCAGTTCGCTTGAGTCCACATCGTGGTAGCTACCGTCGTATAGCGTCGCCTTGACGTCAACAACAGGGTAACCAGCGATCACACCGCCAAGAAGCGTTTCTTTTACACCTTGTTCAACAGGTTTGATGTATTCTTTTGGAACAACACCGCCCTTAACTGCGTCAAAGAACTCAAATCCTTTACCAACTTCATTTGGCTCGAACTCGATCCATACGTCACCGTATTGACCACGTCCACCAGATTGCTTGGCATGCTTACCTTGGACTTTTGAAGTACCCTTGATCGATTCGCGGAAGGCAACTTGAGGCTCACCAATGTTTGCTTCGACGTTAAACTCGCGCTTCATACGGTCAATCAGGATATCCAGGTGCAATTCACCCATTCCCGACATAATCGTCTGGCCAGTCTCTTCGTCGGTGTGAACACGGAATGTTGGGTCTTCTTCAGCCAAACGTTGCAAAGCAACGCCCATTTTTTCTTGGTCGGCCTTTGTCTTTGGCTCAACAGCAATCGACACAGGTGGGTCTGGGAAGGTAATGCTTTCAAGCGCAATTGGATGCGCAGGATCAGCAAGTGTATGACCAGTAAAGGTGTCTTTTAGGCCAATAACAGCCGCAATATCACCGGCGCTGACTGAATCGATCTCTTCGCGCTTGTCAGCGTGCATACGAACGATACGGCCAACACGCTCTTTTTCACCAGTTGTGGTGTTAAGAACGTATGATCCAGCGGTCAATTTACCGCTATACACACGGACGAAAATCAACTTACCGACAAAAGGGTCGGTCGCGATTTTAAAGGCCAATCCGGCAAGTGGTTCAGTTTCAGCTGGTTTACGTTCGATTTCATCACCGTTTTTAGGGTTGACGCCCCAAATGCCGCTCACATCCAGTGGAGATGGCAGATAATCAACCATGATATCAAGCAGTTTTTCAACGATGACACCACGGCCATCACCACCGCTTACCAGGAAGAAGTTACCAGCAAGAACACGCTTGCGTAGTGCTGACTTTAGCTCTGGGATAGTAATTGAATCTTCACCCTTATCAAGGAATCGTTCGAACAGTTCGTCGTCGGCTTCAACAGCCGCTTCAACCAACAGGCTTCGTGCATGCTTTGCTTTTTCAAGCATGTCTGCAGGGATCTCACCCTGAACCAATTCGTGGTCTGCGTAATCCGTGTATGTGTAAGCTTTCATGTCGACCAGGTCAACAACACCATTGATGTCTTTTTCGAAACCAATTGGAAGGTGGACTGGTAGCGCTTGTTTTGAAAGACGAGCGTGAATTGTATCAAGCGATTTGTAAAAATCACCACCAGTTTGGTTGATCTTGTTGATAAAACAGATACGTGGCACGCCGTATTTGTTGGCTTGGCGCCATACAGTTTCAGATTGTGCTTCAACACCCATCTTACCGTCAAAGATCGTTACAGCACCGTCCAAAACACGCAGTGATCGCTCTACTTCAGCAGTAAAGTCGATGTGACCAGGTGTGTCGATGATGTTGATTTTGTGATCGCGCCAAAAACACGTCACAGCAGCTGATGTGATCGTGATCCCACGTTCTTTCTCTTGTGCCATCCAGTCGGTCGTTGCGCTGTCGCCATTGGCGCCACGAACTTCACCGATTTTGTGGTTGATACCTGTACGGTACAAAATACCTTCGGTTGTGGTGGTTTTACCGGCGTCAATGTGCGCGATAATCCCAATGTTACGCAAATCTTTTAAAGCAACAGTTCGTTCAGCCATAACTAACCCCTTGCAAAGTGAGCAAAGGCTCGGTTAGCTTCAGCCATCTTGTGAGTGTCTTCCTTCTTCTTGAATGCAGCACCTGCTTCGTTGTACGCATCGATGATTTCAAGCGCAAGGCGTTGTGAGTAAGGGATGCCCTTACGTGCCCGTGCTGATTGAACCAACCAAGTGAATGCATAGTGCAAACGACGGTGGCCTTCAACTGGGAACGGGATTTGATAGTTTGCCCCACCAACACGACGAGACTTCACTTCGAAGTTTGGTGACACGTTTTTCAGCGCACGTTCAAATACTTCAAGCGGGTCTTCGCTGTTTAGTTTTTTAGCGGCAGTTTCGAGTGCAGTGTAAACGGCACGTTCAGCAACAAGTTTTTTGCCATCAAGCATAGACTTGTTGATAAGACGCTGCACCATAACGCTTTGGTACTTGCGGTCAGGGTTCAGTTTGCGTTGTAAACTTGCGGTTACTTTACGAGGCATGACTACTTATCCTCCTTCTTAGCACCGTATTTGCTACGGCCCTGTTTGCGTTTTGCAACACCTTGAAGATCCAAGGCACCACGGACGATGTGATAACGAACACCTGGAAGATCTGGCACACGACCACCACGAACCAGCACAACGGCGTGTTCCTGTAGGTTGTGACCTTCGCCACCAATGTATGCCCAAACTTCTTGACCGTTGGTCAAGCGAACACGTGCAACCTTGCGCAGTGCCGAGTTAGGTTTCTTTGGTGTTTTTGTCGTTACTTTAATACAGACACCACGTTTAAGTGGGCCAGGTTGATCGCTATAGCGGGTTTTTAGTGCGTTGTATGAACGACCAAGCGCAGGTGACTTGCTTTTTGTGGCAGCAGTCTTGCGTGGTTTTCGCACTAATTGATTGATTGTTGGCATTAATACTCCAAATTTTATTATTACAATTTAATAATCAGACTGTTGCAATCCATGAATGAAACGTTAATTTCAGGCATCTTCAACATTCTTTGACTATATTTTACAGATTGGATTCAGCATATCCGCCCTGTGTCATACTTACTGTCATCGCGTGAATTCGTACACATTCAATAACTCACACGCTTCGTAAGAGGAAACTCATTCATAATTCTAACAGATCCACGCAGAAATGACAATGTCCCACAGAGACGCTTAGATCCTGCCTGTTGCTCAAGCAAAAATGTCTTTAACTGGCGCAGGCACAGCCTGACGAAGCACATCCCTCAGCTTTTGGATTTCGTCGAGTTTCATCGGGCGATAGCCATAGCCAAGTCTATGTTTCAGATACTCATTGCTTGCGTCATTATCAAACATAGCTAGGCCAGATTGAGCGCTCGCTCGCTCGCTTCCCCGGCCATGCTTTGCGTTATACTCTGTAAGCGTCAGAATGGCAATTAGGCCATAGGTACTCGAATGCTCTTTGATTCGATTTTCCGCATCGCCCATTTGGCCCCCATCATAGTAAACCGTCTCGTTTTTCACGATAAACTTGTAACTCTTCAACAATGTTGCGTCAGGTGCATGTTCTTCTACGGTTATTACCGCTTGCTTATCTTTTTCGTCCTGGGTACCTGTCGAATAATCTATCCATAGATACGATCCATCGGGCATGTCCTGCTGATAATAGGCGCCAAAGACCTCGGCGTAACCTTCTTGATACGGCCACTTGTTGGCGTGACTATTAAAACTCGTTGCTCTTAGCTCAAGCATCTTACAAAGTCGATCAAACTGAACATAAACTGCTCGCCGTTCGTCCGCGTCGATCTCTACGTTCTCTGGCCGAACAGTTGGTTCGGCGAATTTCATTACATTGCCTGCATCCATTAGATATAATGTACCTTTCCATCTCTATTCGTACAAGCTTGAGCGTCATATATGCGTCCACAAATAGAAAGAGACATCGTGTCTGATGCCTCTTTCTTGTCCGTATTTCGTCTATGCGGCGAGTTCGATATCTTCGGCGATCTCGTCAGCGAGTTCGTCGTCAATTTCGAGCGTGCCGTCAGCACGACGGGCACCGGTACCGACTGGGATCTTGCGACCAATGATCACATTTTCCTTCAGTCCATGTAGGCGGTCAACGCGACCAGATACCGCAGCGTTGATCAGTACACGAGTTGTGTCCTGGAACGATGCAGCCGACAAGAAGCTGTCAGACCAGATTGACACCTTGGTAATACCAAGCAGCAACTGGGTGTATCCGACAAGCTCTTTCTTTTCTGGTGCAAGTACCGCGTTTGCTTCAACGACAGCTGCCTTTGAAACGATATCACCCGTTACAAATGTACCGTCGCCTGGGTCTTCGACCTGAACACGGCTAAACATTTGGCGGACGATGATCTCAAGGTGCTTGTCAGCAACGTCTTGACCCTGTGCAGCATAGATACGAAGCACTTCGTTAATGATGTAACGTTGTGTTGCTTCAGTACCCTTCAGGCGCATCAGGTCGTGCAGGTTCAGTGAACCGATTGTCAAACGGTCACCCGCTTCGACAACGTCACCAGCGGCAACAACCAATTGCGTGCTACCAGGAATCTCATATTTCACAGGTGAACTTGCGTTCGCTGCGATAATGATCATCTTTTTGGTGACTTCAACTAGTCCATCAAATGGTGCAACTAGTGGCTTTGATTCGCTTTCGCCAGATGCCAGTACGTCACCAACCTTGACATTGCTGCCAGATTTAACAGTGGCGGTACGACCTTCCAGTTCCAAGCGTTCAACGTGACCAGCTTCTGGGGTTACCTGAACGACATATTTCTTGCCGTCTTCCCATACATCAACCAGTCCGGTGACTTCAGTGACAAATGCCTGACCCTTTGGTGAACGAGCTTCAAACAACTCTTCAACACGTGGCAAACCTTGTGTAATGTCCCCACCTGCCACACCACCGGCGTGGAAGGTCTTTAGTGTCAGCTGCGTACCAGGCTCACCAACAGACTGTGCTGCGATGACACCAACAGGCTGTGCACCAGCGATCAATTTGCCTGATGCCATGTCAATACCGTAACTCTTGCGTGGAATACCACGAAGGTTCTTGGTTGACAGTACTGACTGAATCTTTACGCTTGTTACTTCGCTGTCGTTTTCGATTGCATCGGCGATTTCACGCGTAATCAGCTCGTCGGCCTTAATGTGGCCAGGAACTGCTTCTGCGGTGTAGCGACCGAACAAACGGTTACCAAAGTCGATCATGGTCAGTTCTGATTCACTCCTGGCAATCGCAAAGCCTTCGTCATCACCTGATTCGTCTTCAACTGTAAACACATCTTGTGACACATCAACCAAACGGCGTGTCAGATATCCCGAGTCGGCAGTCTTCAGCGCGGTGTCGATCAGACCCTTACGTGCACCACGAGTAGCCACAAACTGCTCAAGTGAGCTCAAACCATCTTTATAGTTACTGCGGATTGGCAGTTCGATTTCGCGGTTTGCTGCGTCCACCATGATTCCCACCATTGCAGATGCCAGCTTCACGTTCGAAATATCACCACGCGCACCACTGTTCACCATCACACTAATGCTGGTGTCCATGTTCTTCAGCTCACCCTGCAAAAACTCGGTCACGTTGCGGTCAACTGCACGCCATGAGGCGACGGTCAGGCCATAACGCTCCTCTTCAGTGATCAACCCTTGGTCAAACTGTTCAGAGATCAATGCCGTCTTGGCGTCACCTTCGGCAACGAATTCTGCGATCTCGTCAAAGTGCAAGTAGTCATCTTTACCAGTCGACACAGCGGCAATTGTCGCAAATCGGAAGGCCAGGCCCTTCATGCGGTCAGCAGTCTGAGCAGTTGTTTCAGCGTCATAATCGGTAAAGATCTTGGCCAATACCTTTTTTAGTTGTTTCTTGCTTTGGACATTGTTATCGTATGGGAAATCTTCAGGCAGAATCTCGTTAAAGAAGACACGGCCTAGTGTTGTTTCGCGAATCTTGCCCTTGGCAAAGACACGGATTGGGCTTTGTAGCTGCAAGTGCTTTTGGTCATATGCCATTTCAGCTTCAAATACCGAGCTGTATGCTTTGATCTCGTCAGTCTGCGCACTTGGCTTAACGTATGTCAGGTAGTAGTTACCCAGCACAACGTCTTGCCCGATGTTCAGCACTGGTGCACCATCAGCAGGCTTCAGCAAGTTATTGGTTGCGCTCATCAGCTCGCGAGCTTCCTTTTGCGCTTCCTTTGAAAGTGGCAAGTGAACAGCCATCTGGTCACCGTCGTAGTCGGCGTTAAATCCGTTTGCAACCAATGGATGCAAGTGGATCGCTTTACCTTCAACCAATTTTGGTTGGAACGCCTGGATAGACAAACGGTGCAGTGATGGTGCACGGTTTAGCAGTACATACTTGCCTTCGATAACGGCATCAAGTGCGTCCCATACGAGTGCATCACCAGCTTCGATCAAACGAGTTGCAGAGCGGATGTTGTGTGCATGTTCACCGCGAATCAACCAGCTAATAACAAACGGCTTAAACAGCTCTAACGCCATCTGCTTTGGCAGACCACATTGGTTAATCTTTAGTTTTGGACCAACAACGATCACAGAACGTCCAGAATAATCAACACGCTTACCCAACAAGTTCTGACGGAAGCGTCCCTGCTTACCCTTCAACATGTCTGAAATAGATTTCAGACGGCGACGTCCACCGGTTGCGTTCACTGCGCGACCACCACGTGCTGCCGAGTTGTCGATCAATGCGTCAACTGCTTCTTGCAGCATGCGCATTTCGTTACGACGGATCACTTCAGGCGCGTTCAGGTCGATCAGTTTCTTCAAACGGTTGTTACGGTTGATCACACGACGATACAGGTCGTTTAAGTCTGATGTCGCAAAGCGGCCACCAGTCAGCTGTACCATTGGGCGAAGATCCGGAGGAATCACTGGAAGAACGGTCAATGTCAGGCTACTTGGCTTAATACCAGCAGCTGCCATACCTTCAAGCACCTTCAGGCGCTTCTGCAATTTCTTCTCGCGTTGTCCCTTGGCACCAGCAACTTCTTCAGTAAGCTGAGCAATCAGCTCTGGCAACTTGATCTCATCAAGCAGTGCCTTCAGCGCTGTTCCACCCATACCAACTTCAACCAAGTCTTCGTACTCTTCAGGAAGTGCACGGAAATCGACTTCATTAATCAAAGCACCCTTTACAAGGCTCTCCAGTTGAGCTTTTTTGATGGTGTAGTTTTCGTTCAATTCTTCAACTTCGCGTGACATTTGTTCAGCAAGTGCCTTTACGTCAATCGATGGGTCAGGTTCTGCTTCACCGGTACCAGCTTCACGTTCGTAACGAATCTTAATCGCAGCACGTCCCGCTTCAGTTTCGGCTTCCAGGTCGGCCAAGTACTGGTCGCGCTTGGTGTCGTCTGATTTTAGGATAACGTAGGTTGCAAAGTAAGCGATGCGTTCCAGGTTACGAACGGTAATGCCAAGCAGCAAGCTCATTGCTGATGGTGTACCGCGCATAAACCAGATGTGGGCAACAGGGGCCGCTAGCGTAATGTGTGCCATGCGTTCGCGGCGAACGATAGATTTAGTAACCAAGTCACCGTTCTTGTCGATCGCAGCTTCGCGTGAGCGAACACCCTTTAACTTGTTATCGTGTGGGTTGATGTCTTTGACTGGACCGAAAATTCGTTCACAGAACAAACCATCGCGCTCTGGTTTTTGCGTACGATAGTTAATTGTCTCTGGTTTCGTGACTTCACCGTGGCTCCATTTCAGAATGTCCTCGGGACTCGCGACTGCTAGGCGTACTGCGTCAAAGTCGGCAATACCGTTGTTTGCTAGAATCCGTGACATATTACGCCTCCTCCTTGATTTCTTCTACTTCATCAATATCCTGAATCGTTACTCCATCGCCCAGATCACCAAAGTCATCTGCTTCATCCAGAATAGTTTCTTCGCTATCGTCATCATCACCAAGTGCTGGGATAGCTGCAACTGGCTCGCCGTTGATAACCGCACCGATCACTTGTTCAGCGTCGATGATGGCATCCTCAGACTCGTCCAGCAAATCAACACGCAGTCCCAAACCTTGCAGCTCCTTGACCAACACGTTAAATGATTCTGGTAATTTTGGACCAACAATTGGTTCGTCCTTGATGATTGACTCATATGCCTTTGCACGTCCGTATACATCGTCGGATTTGATCGTAATCATTTCCTGAAGTGTTGCGGCTGCGCCGTATGCTTCAAGTGCCCAGACTTCCATTTCACCGAATCGCTGTCCACCGTTTTGAGCCTTACCACCAAGTGGCTGTTGGGTCACCATCGTGTATGGACCAGTTGAACGGGCGTGAATCTTGTCGCTTACCATGTGGTGTAGCTTAATCATGTGCATCACACCAACAGTTGTGCGCTCTTCAAATGCGCTACCGTCACGACCATCGAATAATTGGAACTTACCGTCGCGGGCAAAGCCAGCTTTTTCAAGTTCATCACTAATCGTGTCGTTTGGTACACCGTTAAACGGTGGGCTTGCAACTTTGTATCCTAGTGCACGAGCAGCCATGCCCAAGTGGGTTTCAAACAGCTGTCCAATGTTCATACGTGATGGCACGCCCAGTGGGTTCAATACCACGTCAACCGCCGTACCATCTTCCATAAATGGCATGTCTTCGATTGGCAAGATTCGCGCAACAACACCCTTGTTACCGTGTCGTCCAGCTAACTTGTCACCGACCGAAATCTTGCGCAGTTGTGCAACAAAGATCTGGATCTGCATAAGAACGCCTGCTTTCAATTCGTGACCATTTTCACGGCTAAAGATCTTAACGCCAACGACTTTACCACCACCAGCATTGTTCATGCGCTGTGAGGTATCACGAACATCCTTGGCTTTTTCACCAAAGATTGCACGCAGCAATCGTTCTTCGCTTGATAGTTCTTGTTCACCCTTTGGTGTAATCTTACCGACTAATACGTCACCAGATTTAACCTCTGAACCCAGTTGCACGATACCGCTCTCGTCCAAGTGACGGAGTGACTCTTCGCTCACATTTGGAATATCGCGAGTGACGATTTCTGGACCCAGTTTGGTTTCACGCACTTCAACCGTGTAATCTTTGATGTTGATGCTGGTCAGTGTGTCGTCTTGGACAACACGCTGTGACAGGACGATAGCGTCGTCCATGTTATAACCGCCCCATGGCATAAAGGCCACAGTCAAATCAGCACCCAGCGCCAATTCGCCGTCAGCGATTGATGCACCTTCGATCAAAGTAGTGCCAGCCTTGACTGCGTCACCACGATTAACGCGAACTTTTTGGTTCATCGAACGATCATCGTTGCTTTTTGCAAACTATCAAACTGTTTCAACCGTATCCGATTATCG
>CALMQN010000100.1 GCA_937872185.1 uncultured bacterium | reverse complement strand
CGAGTACCTGCAGATGCTGCGCCTGCAGGTGCAGATGTCCGACACGCCGCTCGAATCGGCCAATCTGGTCGAGCTGCAGTCGCTCAACCACATCGACCGCCACATGCTCAAGGCGAGATTTCGGGTCGCGCGCCGGCTGATGCAGAACGCCGAGGGCTATGTCGCGACGATCAAGTCGGGGCAGGTCATCTACGCCGACGGCAAGCCCACCGAGGCGCTGCCGGGCAAGCTGGTGCGCGGCCACCAGCGCCAACCGGTCGCGGCCTGAGTAGTTAAGTTCCAGCTTGGCTGCCAAATGTAGTTGCCGTCACTGTCTTTTAGCTTCATTGCAGCGGCTAACGTAAAGCGATTCATACCCCACACAGAGTTAGCACGATATGCACCACGTAAAGACATAGCGGCATCAATAAATACATCGCCACCGTTAGGGGTTGCAGCAAATGCACCATTAACACCAGTTTTAAATTTTTGTACTGTACCCCATGCGCGAACATTGTCACCTGTATATGCTGTTGCAACAGTCATTAAGCCGCGTGGTTGTAAAATACCATCACCAAGCAAAAACCCCTCTGCTTCTGTCTCAGCAAATGCCATAGATGCATCATCAATAACCAATGCTTCAATATCAATATCAGCATCTTCAATCATTTGGGTGGTTGCGCTTGGGTATGCAATTAAATCTTTAACATCAATCTGATACTTGCCAAATTGTTTTGTCGCGGTATTGGATACAGTTTGACCTTGATAACCCCATGTTGCAGCATTGCGGCCATTGTTTACAACACCCTCTAAGCGACCTTTACCAATAGTCTTAACATTGGCAAATTGACGCATTGGGGACATATCTTGAATACGGGCAATAATGCGGCCAGTGGTATCGGCTGTGGTTAAATAACCGCCATCAGGATTAGTGATTGTGCTTAATGCTTTTTGTTCGGCATCATCTAAGCGACCACCGCGCATATATTTAAACAATGCGTTTTTAGCTTCACGCTCGGATTCTGTTAAGCCATCTTTGCCTGTCACTAAAGAAGCGGATTGC
>CALMQN010000099.1 GCA_937872185.1 uncultured bacterium | reverse complement strand
AGCTCCAGCATCGCTGGTTCTAGCGATCGCAGCGCATCAGCTGCGTCACGTGCAGCTTCGACGCCATCGATCGCTGCCACCAACACTGACTGTTCTTTGCTGACGTATTCGGTCTTCAGGACGATTTCAGAAATAATGCCCAGTGTTCCCTGGCTGCCAATCATTAGCGGCGTCAAATCAAATGACCCATCACGCTTTCGTACCTTGCCGATACTGCCATATCCAGCATTGTCACGTTCATTCCCAGATAACTGCGCAGTAATCAGTTCCTGATTGTCTTCGATCAATCCGTCAATCTTGCGATAAATCTCACCCTCGAATGTCTGCAAGCCTTTTTTCTTATTAAAATCACGCTTGCTTAAACGTGTCGTTTCGATTAAATCACCGTTGGCAAGAACTACCTCCAAACGAGTCACCCAATCACCCGTTAATCCGTGCTGACCAGAGAGTGGACCACCAGAGTTATTTGCCACCGCGCCACCAACAGTTGTGTATGGGGCAGATTCAGGATATGTTGGCACGTACATGCCATGCCAGTTCAGCACGTCGTTCAAGGCCTTAAAGTTAACGCCTGGCTGCACATGGACAAAGCGGTCTTTATCCTTCAAGGCGATATGAATAACATCGTTTAAGTGCGCTGTTGTATTGATGATCAAACCCTTACCAATCGCGGCTCCTGTTTGATCAGACCCGCCGCCGCGAACGATAATCGGCAGCACATGACCTTTTTCGGCCAATTGCCACGAAAAGCGAGCAGCTTTACGGATATCGTTGGTCACTCGTGGAAACATTACTAGTTCTGGTGTGATGGATAATACACTGCCGTCACGCGAAAAGCGTTCGCGAACTGCCTTACTGGCCGTAATTTCGCCCAAAATATGTTCATTTAAGTACTGTGCAATTTTACTCATGACCCTCATCCTCTTCGCCGCTTGAGCGAACGCGTTATCTCTGTATGCTTTTATGATAGCACAAGCGTTACTGCGACGGTATAGGACGGGCCCTTTATCTGTTAGTGCTTTTTTGGTATAATAACACCTGTTACATAATTCTGTGCGCGAGTGGTGGAATTGGTAGACACGCTAGCCTTAGGAGCTAGTGCCTTCGGGTGTGCTGGTTCAAGTCCAGTCTCGCGTACCAAATAAAATAGCAGATCGGCTGGTCTGCTATTTTATTTTGAGTTGAGGCACGCTATCTGCTCATGCTTGATTGCGCCACTAACGCTAACCTATACTGATGGGCAATGAGTAGACCACCAGAAACAGCCGCCGATCCATCATCGTTTCTGATATACCCCGACGGATGGACGGGGCCCGATGGCGCGCTTGAAAAGCTTATTGGCGAAAGGAAACTGCCTCCGACAATTTTATTTAAACTGGCATCGTTTGGCTGTGCAGAGAGTGATCCCGTGACAGGCAAACGACTTGTGCACGTAACGATTAAAGACCTCGTTAAAAACGCCGAAAGTCCCGAGCTTATGACCGCAAAAACACGGGAGCTTCTTTTTGGGCCAATGCCAGACGCGATTATTGACTGGGAAATGGGCTCGAACATAGACGTATATCGATCGTTCGACGACATGTACTACCGCGCCTATGATCTTCAGACAGTAATAGTGGAGCAAGCAACGGCTGCCGGAAATACAAGCGAAGGCCTCCGAGAACGTTCTCGCGCCGCGGCAAAGGGCATCTGGCGCGCAATTGTGACACGGCACCACCCTGAATGGCTAAAAGATCCCGAACCTTACTATGTACCAACAGTTTTCCACTTAAACGTTTACGAAGCAAAACCGCCGACGATGCGAAGGAGGATCATCGGGCAGGCTGTTCTGAGCGACCCATTAGTGTACGCAACCTACGTTGAAGCAACTAAAGTTGGCGTTAAAGGTATCGGCACCAAGGGCAAAGCATCGCTTCGCGCCCTTTTGTCCGAAGAGCACCCTGAATTGATGTAAGAATTTTAGGAGTATACTAGTGTTATAGGAGGTACATATTTCATGACCGACATAACCGACCACGGCCCAGCCCCATTTGTCACCAATATCGAACAGGCAACTCTTTCAAACAATAATTACCGTTCAACACTTTGGACAGGTAAACACTTACAAGTAACGCTTATGACTATTCAGCCAGGGCACCATATCGGGCTGGAAGTCCATGAAACGACTGATCAATTTTTGCGTATCGAAGAAGGTACAGCAACCGTCTACATGGGAACTTCAAAAGATACACTTAGCCCACAGCAAGCAACTCAAAGTGATGCCGTACTCGTCCCAGCCGGTACGTGGCACGATTTAGTAAACACTGGCGACGCACCGCTTAAGATCTATTCTATCTATGCACCACC
>CALMQN010000098.1 GCA_937872185.1 uncultured bacterium | reverse complement strand
TTTAAATAGTATCGCCGCACCAGGCTCCATAACCGAATGTACAAACGTTCCGGCTTCGATTGCATTCGCAAACGACCTGACTTGGCAACCCTGTTGCCTGGCGACAGGCGCCAAATGCTGTTCGGCCAGATCACCTACCGTTACGACCCACGCCAGCTGGCTTGCATCACATTCCGCACCCAACGCTTCATGCTCGACTACGGCGCTCTCGCCCAGTTCGTTCATACTGCCAAGCACGGCAATTTTTTGCGGCGCATCAAGTGCGTATAGTGCCCGTAGTGCAGATGCCGCGGCTAGAGGGCTGGAGTTATAGGTATCATCAATAATGACGGTGTTTTCCTGCCCCCTTAGTACATTCATGCGGCCATTCACGGCACGAATCTTCTGCATACCCGTTGCAATCTCATCGGCACTCATGCCCAGCTTGACCGCAACGGCACCGGCAGCCACCGCCGGACGAATGCTGTGTGCACCCAGTAAGCGCAGCGACGTCGCAACCGGGCTTTCCCATTCTTTTGCAACAAAAGTCCCTTCAAATCCGCTCTTTATACCAAAACTCTTCTGCACAAAATAATACTCAGCTGCATCATCCGATCCATATGTGCTAATGTTTGGATTCGTGATCAGCTTTGAAAACCGCCCGTCAATATCATCACGATTGATTAACGCCATCCCGCTGAAATTAACAACCGATAATTCTTCTGCTGCCACGGCATCGATTGTCCCAAAATATTCCATGTGTTCTGGCGATACGGCCGTCACCACCGCAATATCGGGACGAAGATACCTGCGAATATGCGGTACTTGACCAATTCGATCACTCCCAACCTCTTGAACAATCACGTCAACATCCGAAGGTTCGGCAATACGCTGCTTAGCAGCCCGAAACACTGTGCGCCATGCGCTGACGCTGCGAATATTATCGGGGTATTTTACGCCCAATATCGCCAGCGGTGCGCTCAGGTCGGCGTTATGGTTGCCTTCGTGCAAACGAATACGAAAGCGCTCAGCCAGTACTGTGCCTATCGCAACCTTTGTGCTGGTTTTACCCACACTCCCGGTCACCACAACCAACTTTACATCGGCATGTGTCTTGAAATACCGCCTCACATACTCCTCGAGCTTCATCTGTAGTAAACGTTTAAACATTACTTATATGATATACGAATACTTCGTAAAATGAAAAGGACCCCGTCGGTGCGGCGCCCCGTTTGATAATTTTGGTGGAGCATATCGGATTCGAACCGATGACCTCTTCCATGCCATGGAAGCGCGCTAGCCAACTGTGCCAATGCCCCAAACTTCACACATTGTAACAAAATCTCGCCCCTGATTCCAGAGACGAGATTTTTTTCGCTGCTATGCGCCCACCCGGGGCACTATTTGTTTTCAACTGTTTATTTTGATCGCAAAGGCTATACCCCTTTGCATACCAGCTCTACCATTATTATCCCCCATACCAGACATTAACACAAGCATTTTACCCATGCCTAAGCCGCTTATACTAGCATATTCCGGCATACTATGCTTAAATAATAGCGTTCAGAAGCATACGCGTATTAAAGCAAAAGGCGGGCGCTTACTCTTATAAGTAAACTCTCTTCTTCGCACACATCGCAGAAGCGGTCGGTCTGACGATAACAAGTATCAGATTAAGAAGAAAAGAGTACAGACAATATGGCATCACAAAATTTATTCATTGGTAGCCTTGCATACGCAACTACTGATGACACACTTAAAGCATTTTTTGAGCAAATCGGTGAAGTAGCAAGTGCACGTGTAATTACAGACCGCGACAGCGGTCGTTCAAAGGGCTTCGGCTTTGTTGAATTTACAGATGAAGCAAACAACCAAAAAGCTGTTGACCAGCTTGATGGCAAAGAGCTTGATGGCCGTGCAATCAGCGTTGGCTTGGCACGTCCAAAAGAAGATCGACCACAGCGTGACGGCGGCAACGACCGCGGTAACGGTGGTGGTTCATTCCGTCAACGTAGCTGGTAATTTATTACCACTTCCAAAATACCTCGCATTCGTGCGGGGTATTTTGTTTGGTTTATAACTGCGACTCAAACATCGTAAAGTAGGCGCCGCGCTTGGCAACCAGTTCTTCGTGCGTTCCCTGCTCGACCAGTTTGCCTTCTTCAATCATAAATATAACGTCAGCTTTTTTCACCGTTGTCAGGCGGTGGCTAATGGTGATAATCGTTTTATTTTTCGCGTTAAATAAATGGCCGAAAATGCGCGACTCGGCTAGCGCATCGATCGCCGATGTTGGTTCGTCCAAGATGATAACCGGGCTGTCGCGATAGAAATTGCGCGCCAACGCTAACCGCTGCCATTGTCCGCCGGATAGATCAATACCCTTATTACCTTCGTCGTCCTCCATCCAAACGTACAAATAACTATCAATACCTTTGGGTAGTTTTTCTAAAAATGTTTTTGCTTCAGCCCATTTTAAAGCCTGGTCAAATCTTTTTTTATCGAACGGCGCACTAACGTCTGAGACGGGCTTGCCGCCCGAGATGACAAGGGTG
>CALMQN010000097.1 GCA_937872185.1 uncultured bacterium | reverse complement strand
AACAACCTCTGGCGCAAGCATTGCTTCCATTGATGAACGCGCATCATCAAGTAGTTCATAAATCACCTTATACAAACGCACCTGCACCTTATCACGGGCGGCAAGTTGCTTAACCGCTGGCGGCAGGTCAACGTTAAACCCATAGATAATTGTCTTGGCGTCAGATGCCAAGCGAATGTCGTTTTCGGTAATATGACCAACACCGCTGCCGATGACGCGCAGCGTAATTTCGCCGCCCGTATCAATCAAACGAAGGCTATCGATCACCGAAGTAACCGATCCTTGCACGTCGGCCTTCACAATCACATTCAAATCTTGTGATTCGTGTTTTTGGGTAATCATCTTCAACATGTCGGCACTCGTAACGTTGGTGCTAGCGGCATTTTTCTCGTTCTCAATTTTCGCGACCATCACAGCATTACGGGCTTCTTTTTCGCTCTTTACGATCGTAAAGGTATCGCCAAACTGTGGCAGTTCTTTCAGCCCTGTCACCGTAACCGGTGTTGAGGGACCAGCTTCTTTTAATGTTTTGCCTGCAAAATCAAGTAGTGTCCTGACCTTGCCGTATGCCGTGCCGGCAACCAAATAATGTCCAGGGCGTAGCATCCCTTGTTCGACTAACAGCCCAACAACCGATCCTTTACCCACTTCCATGTGTGATTCAATCACCAATCCTTCAGCCGGTGTATCAATATCAGCTTTTAATTCTTCCAGATCAGCAACCAAAAGTACCATGTCGAGCAGTTTGTCGATACCATTGCCTGTTTTGGCACTGACTTCAACCATCACCGTATCTCCGCCCCATTCTTCAGGGTTCAATCCATGTTCGGTCGCCAGCTGCGTTTTCACCAGCTGCGCGTTGGCTGTTTCTTTGTCCATTTTATTAATCGCGACAACAATTTTTGCATTGGCGGTCTTGGCAAAACGAATAGCTTCGATCGTTTGCGGTTTGACGCCGTCATCTGCGGCAACAACAATAATCACGACATCTGTCAGCGTCGCACCATGCTGGCGAAGTGCCGCGAAGGCTTCGTGACCTGGTGTGTCCAAAAGTGTGATTGAACGGCCATTACGAATGGTCTGGTACGCGCTAATGTGCTGCGTAATACCTCCCGCTTCACCATCAACAACTTTTTGCCCCAAAATAGCGTCCAACAAACTGGTCTTACCGTGGTCAACGTGGCCCATTACAGCGACGATCGGTGGACGCGCCACCGCATCGTCGGAAAGTTCATGAACTTTGCGGTCGCTCAGTGTTGCGGCAACCTTACGCTCCAACTCGACGTCCAGGCCCAGCTCTTCGACAATAATCGACGCTGTTTCAAAATCGATACGTTGGTTAATAGTCGATACAATGCCGTTTTTAAACAGCT
>CALMQN010000096.1 GCA_937872185.1 uncultured bacterium | reverse complement strand
CCGTGAGGCATGGAGGGTAATATGTCGACAATAGACCAACAATTCGTAGAATATATTGTAAAATCCGTCGTGGGGCATCCTGATGACGTCGTTGTGGAGCGCATTATTGATGAAAAGGGTGTGCTGCTGAGTTTGACCGTCAACCCAGAAGATCTAGGCCGGGTAATCGGTAAGCGCGGAGTAACGGCACAAAGTTTGCGTACGTTGCTGCGGGCGCTTGGTACCAAAAATGACGCGCGTTATAACCTGAAGATTGTGAATAATGATGATCAACGCGAACACTATTCGATTTCGTCTGACGATCCATCACCAACCGTCGTTAGCGCTCCTTTGGACGAATCTGATGACGTGAATGACCAGCCTGTGAAGAACTCTACAGATGAGGCTGTGGATAACAGTAGTGATTACTCAAAAAAGACGCGAGAAGAGCTTGCGGAACTGGACGACTTGGATATATAATCATAGGCAGTTACAAAGAACTTCTTTGAACTGTGAGAAGCTCATGCGAGCAACAATATATTGTTGAGAGCCTTATATGTATAAAAAACCACCAAAGCGGTGGTTTTTTATTTTCAGCAGACAAAAACATCATAAAGTGATAGCTTTGGGTGCTGCCCGAGGTTGCCGCTTGCGCGACCCGCCTCGGGCGCCGGTTAGTTCTGGCGGCGCTTCGCACTGGCATCGACCATGATGGCGATGACTGCGACGACGACCGCGATGACGAAGAGGAACGTTCCGAAGAATAGTCGGTTGTTGAACTCTGCAGCATCGGGCTCGGTCAAGGCTCCGTGAAGGACGATAGCCGCGACGATCATTGCGATTGATGCCGCGATGATAGCTGGAATTTTCAAGTGCGTACCTTTCGGTTTTCAGAACAGCGTTCCGTCGGTTGACGAAACATGATTATTATAGCAGCTATCGACATAAAAGTCAATATGCTGTACACTGTTAACAGATGAAAAAGATACAAGTAATCACATTGTTTCCGGAAATGTTTGACGGTGTTTTGAACGCGTCCATGTTGTGGAAGGCGCAGGAACAGAAGGCTGTTGAGTTTCGTATGGTGAACCTGCGTGATTTTGGTTTGGGCCCGCGAAAACGTGTTGATGATACACCATATGGCGGTGGTGATGGGATGTTGCTAATGGCCGAGCCACTATTTGCGGCTGTCGCTGATGCCAAGGCGTATGACCCAAGTGCCAGAGTAGTGATTATGACGCCACGTGGACAGCGCTGGAAGCAGGCCACAGCGCAGGCATGGGCTGATAATGATAGCGGGTACATATTTATCTGTGGGCGATATGAAGGATATGATGAGCGCATCATGAGATTGGTAGATGAATCGGTAAGTGTAGGTGATTATGTGCTAACTGGCGGCGAACTACCTGCGATGACGATTATTGATAGTATTGTGCGCCTGATCCCGGGCGTATTGGGTGGTGAGAATAGTACGGCGATTGAAAGTTTTAGTGACGGTGAAACGTTGGAGTTTCCGCAGTATACGCGCCCAGAAGTGTTTAACGACATGAAAGTGCCGGACGTACTGCTGAGCGGCAACCACGGGCAGATTGCCAAGTGGCGAGACGAGAACTCGATTAAGGCAGAATAAATGTAATCTTTTGCCGAGGGCGGACCTTGGCAAAGGGTTGGGCACAAAAACACCCTCATTTCAGAGGGTGTTTTGTTGTTGTGGTGGATGTCGTAGAGCGAGCAGTCACAACATATGTTTTTTTGGAGTTATGTTTGTTTTTGTAACTTTCGCTTGTATGTACTGTACGCTGAGCGGTGAGAAAGCGCAAGCATAATGATAAAAATAACAACATTTTGCATAGAACAGATGTGGGGCTATACTGAAAAGCATGAGCATATTTGTAAAAGCGACGCCTGC
This sequence comes from uncultured bacterium, assembly GCA_937872185.1. GTDB lineage: Bacteria > Patescibacteriota > Saccharimonadia > Saccharimonadales > Saccharimonadaceae > UBA1547. The sequence continues at coordinate 11,336 of CALMQN010000096.1, read as the reverse complement.
ACCAACACCAAAAACGACCAATATACGGTCAATTGCATTGCTGTATGGGTTGATATTGATGGTATTCGCCCTGACACAGTTGGTGACGTTTCAAGATTTCATATTGATTATTGATAGTTACTGGCTGCCGCTAGACCGGCAGTTAACAGCGCTGTATGCGGCCTTGATTGTAACGTTAGAACTGCTGGCCGTGCCGTTTTTGCTTCGATTCAAGCTGAGCCCGGCGATGCGCTTGCTGAGCATGGTAGCTGGATGGATCATCGCCGCTTTCTGGATATGCATGAGTGTTTGGCTGGTACTGACAGATAACGCCGTTAGCAGTATTGGCTTTTTAGGAGGACTTATCACGATTATGCCTGGGCTTGGGACGGTGCTTGTTGCCACTGCGATGGGGATTTTGGCTGCCTGGGCCAGTTGGGGCATGTGGCCATTTGCCGGGCATTCGACAAAGACTAAAAAATAGTTGTTGAATCTGAAGACTGAGAGTATGATGAGGGTATTAAGTAAGGAGTAATGGGTATGTTTGGTTTAGATAAATTGGAAAAAGTGATTGCGGGATGGTTGAAACCATTGCCACATTTGCCAGCGAACGGTCAAAAATGGATTGCCACGAATGTATGGTGGATCGTGCTGGTCGGGGTGATCTTGTCAGCGATCGGTGTGCTTGTACTTGTTGGCGGAATCTTTACGTACATGGCTTTTGTGGGTAACGCTGCAAGTTATTATGGTGTATATGCATCGTCTGTATATAACGATGGCTGGATCATCGGTACGATTGTATCGTTGTTGTTCGCTATCGCAACAGTCATTTTTGCCGGTATGGCAATCAGCCCACTAAAAGCAATGCAGAAAAAGGGTTGGAGCTTGCTGTTTGTCGTATTAGTCCTTAAGGCACTTGGCGTGATTTTGAGCGCGATCCTTAGCCTGAACGTTCTTGGGTTCTTCGTCGGCATCATCTTTGGTGCAGTTGGTATTGCGATCGGTGCATACTTCTTGTTCGAGATTCACTCGTACTTTGGCGCGGCTCACAAAGCTGTCCCTGTTAAGAAATAGCCGTCTCTTGAGCTGACACCCCAATTAGTGTACACTTTCTAAGTGCATTGGGATGTCGCCAAGTGGTAAGGCATCGGTTTTTGGTGCCGATATTCGGGGGTTCGAATCCCTCCATCCCAGCCAAGAAAATAAGAGTCCAAATGGACTCTTATTTTTGATAGCAATTTATCTGAACTGGATGAGCGCCATAAGCCACTTACGCTTGCCATTTCGCTGCTGTAATCATAAGCTCAGATTATGACATTTCACCCACGAGCCATATACGAAACGATGCACCAGGCCGAACTGGTTGAGTTACGCGATTCGGAAGAGCAGTTTTATGCAGATCTTGCCGAGATTCTATCACCAGAGAACATTGCAGAGGGAGTGCATATTGATTTTGGCGCCGACCGAGAGCGTTTGGCGGAAGTGCTTGAACAATTGGCGGTGATGAAGCAGGTGAAATTGGGCAATGCGCATATTCAACAGCTTGCTGTACGTCATGGGATGAGTACCAATTACATTGGTGGGACTGAAGCAGCATCGATGCAAGAACTTGGCCCGATTGATTGTCTGGATGTCATGCAGTCAACGGAGTGGCAGGTTGCGCGTCCAACCCTTAGTGGCTTGTCTCCGCACATCATTGCCGATCAGAGTCTGACTTCAACGATACTATTTTGTTCGACAGACATCGACGAAAAGACTGACGAGAAAATGGCCAACTTTGGCACCACGGGCATCGTTATCGGGGCAGAATATGCATACCAACCTGCGATTGACGAAGACGTGTTTGGCGGCATTGAATCAGTTGCCCATGTGTTTGAGCCTATGGCTGACCGACGCCATGAGTGGGGAGCCCGACCCGGTAAGTCATTAGCGATGTTTATGTTGAATGAAGGACATGGTTTGTATATGCCAAGTGCCAATTATTTCCTGAGGATTGGTGAATTTAGATCACCCGGCACTCCATTTGGCGTGAGCGCAGATGTGCACACAACGATTGTCGCGAGAGCTGATGAGCGTCGTCGATTGGCGATTGTTCCAGAACAAGCTATAGAATAGGCTAGCGTTTTAGACGCGGTGCTATACTGAAGAAAATAAGGGGGTATCATGTTAACAGCAATCACAGCATTTAGCGGATTTTCAGTGGACAGTATTGAAAAGGCAAAAGGATTTTATGTCGACACGCTCGCACTTGAGCTGAAGAATGAGAATATGGGGCTGCAATTGGCATTACCAGGCGGCGGAGAACTGTATATATACGAAAAGGCCGATCATCAGCCTGCGGCCTATACAGCGCTTAATTTTGTGGTTGAGAACATCGATGAGACAGTCGACCACCTGATTGGTCATGGCATTACCTTCGAAATATACGACACTATGCCCGGAGCACAAGACGATAAAGGCATTATGCGCGGTAAAGCCGCAAACCAAGGCCCAGACATCGCTTGGTTTAAAGACCCGGCTGGCAATATTTTGTCGGTCATGCAAAACTAGCGCCATAGCGGATATGCTTGCCAGGGCGGCGCATCGGCCGTAGTATGCGTACTATGGCCGATATTCTAAGAGAAGTATGCACGGGTGTCGTGATCGCGCGTCGCCCACCGAGCGAGGCGCTACTCGCAACTGGTGAGTTTGTGACGGCACGTGACTTTGCGCGGGCCGGTGAGGATGCGGGTAAATCTGCGAACTTCGGCAAGGGCGTCATGGCGCGCATTGCCATGGATGCATATCGGTTTAGCCTGAACCAGGCCTTCATTTTTAGTGACAGCAAAGAAGGAAAACAGTACTGGGAGTTATTTTATATGATGCGTAACCCCGATGAGATTAAGAAGGGGTCCCAGGATCGATTGTTAGTGACAAGTCAGCTGGTATTTAACGTGTTGATGGCAAGTGAAGGACGGATATCTAATGAGGGTATCCCGACCGTTGGCGCTGTTGGCCAGCGTATTTTGAACTGTTTGCTGGATGACCCCGAAGGTGAGTTGACTGAACCTGATGTATTTGCGGGTGTTGCGTATGACGCCGAGCCATCCTAGCCCTAGTATGTTAGAATAAAAGCATAAGGGAGATGCAGTATGGAAGAACCAACAACACCACCAATCTTTGAACCAGCGAAAGAGCCAGAGCAAACAGCGACACCAACGATGCCGATTGTTCCTGCTAAAAAGCCATCAAAAGCAGGGTATATCATTATGGGGGCCGTTATCGCATTACTGGCGGCCGCAGGCGTCGTGATGTATCTTTGGACGACCGATCAGTCGACGAAACAAAAGACGGCAGATGCGGCAAAGATTGCTGATTTACAGAATCAGATTACGGCACTTAAAGCTGAAAAAGCCGATACGAAGACCGATAGCGCTGAAAGTGATCAGGCAGCCGAAGTCCCGAGTGCGAGTGACAAGGAAAATATCATCGCGTCGATCACGTCGGGTAACACGGCGGCACTTGTTGGGTATATGGCCAGCAGCGTCCATGTCGTGATTGCTGCATCAGAATCGGCGAACGATCGAACACCAGCCAAGGCAGTCGAAGATTTATCGTATATTTCGGGCGCGACCGCACCATGGGATTTTAACTTGAGTGCTGCAACACTGGCGGGATACGCAGAACGTGATTACAAGGCGTACTTTAAAGCTAACTCGGTTGTTGGTAAGTCTGCTGATGCACGAGTTGTTGTCTTTAATTTTGACGCTGCGGGCAAGATCAACGGCATCTTTATGTCTGCCAGCGACGATATATTGTAGTCTACTGGATTTGTACCTGCGGCAAAAATCGTATATACTACGATAAATTGCTGGAGGAGATGTAATGGCGAGACTGACCGTTGAAGAAACGTATCCACAACCTGTAAACCGGGCGTATAGTTGGTGGCGAGTTGCGTTGCTGGGCGCTGCTTTGGGCGTAGTGTACTGGACCCTGACGGTACTACTTGGCCAATACGTTGTCGAGCCGCTTTACTGCGGTGCGTCACTGACGGCAAGTAGCTGTGTTAATTCGGTTAATCTTGCCGGCGATATCGCGGCCATTATTGTGGCGGTGATTGGGCTGATTGTACTGGTGCGTATGCACGTTCTGCGTCCGATCGTAGTAGTCATAGCGACGATGATTGCATTATGGGGCCTGTCCGGATGGACGAAGGGCCTTGCGTGGGGTGAGATTGTGTTTTGGTGTGCGCTACTATACGGTACCGGTTATGTATTATTTTCGTGGATTAGTCGTTATATCAAGACGATCCCGGTGCTGCTTGGTATTGGCGTGATCGTTGCGGTTGCGCGCATCGTTGCTTTACCGTAAGTGGTATACTGGTGACATGAATGAGGTGTTTTTATTAGTGATTTTGGGCGTCGTTGTTATAGGCTTCGCTGTTGTTTTGTATATATTGAATCAGCGACTGCGTGATCTGAAAGCAGGGAGCGCTGTAGAATTATTAAAATCAGACGTGACAGAACTATCACGCGGCATTAACAATTTGCAGCAGGCCATGGGTGACAAATTAGAGCGCAATAACGCGAGCATGCAGACATCAATGCAAAAACAACTGAGTGAAAGTGCAAAACTGGTAGCTGATGTGACACAGCGCTTGGCGAAGCTGGACGAAACGAACCGACGCGTCGTTGATGTGGCCGATGAATTAAAGACCCTGCAAAATGTATTGCAGAATCCGAAACAGCGCGGCGTGTTTGGCGAATATTACCTGGAGTCGGTACTCGACAATATCTTGCCGTCAAAGAACTACCAAATGCAGTATAAGTTTAAAAATGGTGAAATTGCTGACGCTGTGGTGTTTTTAGACAAAGGTCAAATACTGCCGATTGACAGCAAGTTTAGCTTGGAAAATTATAACCGCATGGTGAGCGCCGACGGCAAGGCTAATAAGGAAGAGCTGCTGAAGAAAGTGCGATCTGATTTGAAATTGCGCATTGACGAGACGAGTAAGTATATTCGCCCCAGTGAAAACACAATGGATTTTGCCTTTATGTTTATCCCAAGTGAATCGCTGTATTACGATTTGTTGATTGGCGATGTAGGCACGGGATCGAGCGCACGTGACTTGATTGAATATGCCTTTCGCGATAAAAAAGTGATTATCGTCAGCCCGACCAGTTTTATGGCGTATTTACAGACGGTACTACAAGGCCTGCGCAGCTTGCAAATCGAAGAACAAGCGAAGGATATTCAGATACGCGTAGGCAAGCTGGGGCAGCATATTGGCAAGTTTGATAGTTTTATGCAAAAACTAGGCGGCGCACTGAGTACGACGGTGAACCACTATAACGCCGCACATAAAGAGTTGGGAAAGGTTGATAAGGACGTTGTTAAGATTGCAGGTAACGTGCCATCGGTCGAACCGCTGTTGATTGATAAGCCTCGCATCGACGAATAGGGCATAAGTGTTGGGCAATTAAAATACCCCGCGACATGCGGGGTATTTTACGTTTAGGTGGACGAACTAGTCGTTACCACCATCACTTTCAACTCGCAGGATGTCGTGCAAGATGAAACCGATAACGCCACCAATAACTGGTGCAAGAATGTAGGCAGCGAGTGGCCACATTTCAAACTTCAGTGCTTGTAGTGACAGGGCAACGGCTGGGTTGACGATCGCGCTTCCACCGACGAATGCAGCAACTGATGCAGCAACAAGTAGGGCAACGAAGATACCAAATCCAACAGTCAAGGCTGAGGCAACACGGTCACCCTTGATGCGAGTTGCGGTTGCAACGGCAAATCCAAGGATAGTTGCGCCAAGTAGTTCAGCGAAGAACACGTACCATTCTTTGTCAGCAGGCAGTTTTGCTGCTTCGAAGAGTGATGCGGCTTGTTGACCATACGCTGCAGCGTCTGCAGAAATAGCAGGAGCGCCACCGACGAATGCGTTCAGTAGGCCAAGTGCAGCAAGTGCACCCAAGAACTGTGCAACGACGTAACCCAGTGCGCGAAGGCCACTGATCTTGCGTGTTACCAATGCGCCAATACTGATTGCTGGGTTAAGGTGTGCACCTGACAAGGTTCCGACCAACAACACGATGCCTGCAATTGCAAACATGATGATGATTGGTTGACCTTGACCTGTCACAACAGCAGCAGCAAGCAGGAACGTACCGATAAATTCGGCAACGAGTGCACCGATGAACGGTGCGCGGCTGAGTGGTGATGCGCTAAAAAGACTTGTCTTTTTAGAAACAGCAACGGCTTTTACGGTTGATGATTGCTTTGGTTTTTTTGCAGTAGTGGTCGGCTTTTTGGCAGTCGATTTAACTGGCTTTGAAACAGCTTTTTTAGTAGCCATGTGTTTTCCTCCTTATGTGAAACATGGGTATAGTATACCATAACCATATAGTTGTAAATATGAGTGATATACTGAGAGTAATGGCATTATTTATACAACAAGGCGATGATCGATCAAAGCTGCAAGAGCGTCTGGCAGCAGAATTGCAAGAACGCGCTAAGCAAAAAGTGGCATTACAGGACCGCCCTGATGGGGTTGATGATTCTGAATACATGAAGGATACCAAACCAACAACTAGTTTGGCATGGATTTGGATACTGGTGGTTTTGGTAGCGATCGCTGTGACCGCCTGGTTGACGATACTGAACACGAAAGGGTAAAATAAGCGTGATTATTAAGCTGAGGGGTGAGCATGGAGCCAGTGCATCGGTCAGATCCAGATTCGTCAAGTGATGCGACAGAGGTCAAGGGGCTTGATTTGGAAGGGGCAGACGAGAACTCGTTTAACGAGGATACGTTTGAGCAGCCCCAAGAACTTGACGATGATGCGCCTGATCAACCCGCAGTGAATTTTTTTGATAGCGTCAGCCATCAATCACAGACTCCCCTGCCCCACAATGCCAATGTTGCTAAAAAAACAACAAAAAAAGAAAAAAGAGTGAGTAGGGGCAGAACCAAAAAAAGTAAGCTATGGATTGGCGTCAGTATCACGTCGGCTATCCTTATTATCGCTGGCCTGACATCTGGATACCTTGTGACAAGGTCCGCGGCCGACGAGGTAGCGTCACATTATCACGGGGCAATCATTACGTATCTTGACGATGTGTATGATGCCACGACGACACCAACGTCTGACCCTGCGGATATCGTGGATAGTATTAAGGGCATCGCTGCCCCTACCCTTGACGAGGCATTCTTGGGTGGGTTAGTTAGTGCGAGTTACGGGGCCGCTTTGGACCAGCAAGTATCGACCAAAAAAGCAGTTGATGACGTGATGAGTGAAATTACTATTTATGCAGGTGTATACACATTTTACCGGGCGTATCAAAAATCGACGGATGGAGTGTTGGTGATTAATGCGGGGATTAATACGACGTCAAGCGAAGCTGAGGTAACCACGGCTTTTACAGCTATTCGCCAGAAGTTTCAGGATTTAAAGACATTGGTTGATGAAACGGCCTTGCCACTTGAATTAGAGAATGATCACGCCGGACTGGTGGTGGCGCGCACTAATGTGCTGAGTGCTTGGGATGATTTGATTACCGCACGAAACGCTAAAAACTCGACGGCGTATAACGCAGCCTACGGTGCATACCAAATTGCCGCAAGCGAAGCAGACAGCGCATTTTTAGGCATCACCAGTTATGAAAACGGTCTGTCGGCAAAAGTACGCGCCAGGGCAAATGAGTTACGAGCGTATGAGGATTCAATTAAATAGGGATCGGCCGTGAATAATGCACACCGATACCGTATAATAATGAACAGTTATGCAAAGTATTGAAGATGTTCAACAGCGTCTGCTGTCAGAAGTCGCATCCAGCGACAACCCAAGAGAGGTTTTGAAATCACCGGTTTTTAAAGAGCTGTACGCAAAACTTGGCACACTTGAACCTAGCGAACGGGGACCGTATGGCAAATCAGTTAATGCGCTGAAGGTTACAGTCGAGGCTGCAGTCAATGAGCGTGAAGATAAGTTGATTGACAGTACGGTTGAGCCGATTGATATTTCTGCACCGTGGGACGTAAATAGTCATGCCCCAAAGCTTTTAAGCACCGAGCAGGGGACGCAACATCCACTGACGAAAGAGCTGGACGTTGTCGTCGACATTTTTACTCGCATGGGATTTCAAGCAGTTGAATCGCGTCAGATCGATGACGATTTTCATATGTTTGGTAGCCTGAACTTTCCTGAAAATCACCCGGCTCGTGATGGGTATGACACGTTTCGCACCGAAGAGGGCTTTATCCCACCAGCGCACACCAGCACGATGCAGCACCGTATTTTAAAGGACGGTAAGGCAGCGCTGGAAGCTGGCGGTCAGATTGCGGCGGTTAGTTATGGGCGCGTGTTTAGGAACGAAGATGTTGATGCCACTCATGAACATACGTTTTATCAGTGCGAAGGCGTGTTTGTCAGTAAAACAGCAACACTTGGTGATATGTTGGGCACGCTCCGCGCATTCTTCGAATCGTATTATGGGCAATCATTACAGGTTAAAACACAGCCCGGCTACTTCCCTTTTGTTGAGCCTGGGCTGGAGCTGTTGATTGAAAAGCCTGCGCAGTTGGGCGGTAAACCCGGTGAATGGTTGGAGATGCTGGGCTGCGGGATGATTCATCCAAATGTTTTAAAAGCTGCTGGTATTGATCCGGAAACGTATCAAGGCTTTGCCTGGGGTAGTGGTATTGAGCGTTTGGTGATGTTGAAGTATGGCATTGAAGATCTGCGTCATTTTGAGTCAGGGAAGCTAGCATTTTTGAGGAAGTTTGTATCATGATTATTTCTATTAACTGGTTAAAGAAATTTACCGACATTGATATGCCGATTGATCAGTTGACGACACTTATTGGTGCTCGTTTGGTTGAGATCGAAAGTGTGACCGACCTGAGCGAGAAGTACAAAGATGTCATTATTGTGCGCGTCGCGGAGGCGGGGCCGCTTGAAGGCACTGACCATTTGAACCTGACGAAGATTGATGATGGTGGAGTGGTGAAAGATGTTGAGCGCGACAGTAACGGCCTGGTCCAAGTAGTTTGCGGTGCGCCAAACGTGCGTGTTGGTATGTTGGCTGTATGGTTGCCGCCGAGCGCGGTTGTGCCCGAGACGTTTGGCGACGCCGAGCCATTTGTGCTGACTGCTAAGAACCTGCGCGGCGTTGTTAGTAACGGTATGCTCGCCAGCGCTAAAGAACTGGACCTATTTGACGATCATACTGGGATCATTGAAATCGACAAAGAAGTTGTATCAGGCAGTAAATTTGCTGACGTGTATGAACTGAATGATTATTTGCTGGATATCGAAAACAAATCGCTCACACATCGACCTGACACATTTGGCATTATTGGCTTTGCGCGCGAAGTCGCGGCGATTTCTGGCAAAGCATTTGTGACGCCTGAATGGTTGGCGCACGTTCAGCCAGAATATGGCAAGAAAACCGGGAGCATTGAAACACCAAAAATCGTCATCGATAATCCTGATCTTTCAGCCAGGTACCAGGCAGTTGTGATGGGCGAGGCAGATGGTAGCCGTCACTCCCCTCTTGAAATTCAAACGTATTTGGCGCGCGTTGGCGTACGGCCGATTAATGCGGTCGTCGACGTCACAAACTATCTGATGATGCTGACCGGCCAACCGCTCCATGCGTTTGATTATGACAAGCTGCTTGCAGTAGGCGGCGGTAAAAATGAAATACACGTCCGCGGTGGTAAGAAAGGCGAGACACTCGAACTTTTGGATGGGCGAGTGATTGAATTAGCGCCCGAGGATATCGTGATCGCAGCAGGAGATACGGCCGTGGGACTTGCCGGCGCGATGGGTGGTGCGAACACCGTCATTGACGACACGACCAAAAACATCATTGTTGAGAGCGCGACGTTTAACCTGTACAGTCTGCGCGCGACGCAGATGCGACATGGTATTTTTAGTGAGGCGATTACGCGCTTTACAAAAGGCCAGCCAGCGGCACTTGGTGCGCCAGTGTTGGCCGATGCGGTGACGCTGATGGAAGAGTGGGCAGGTGCGAAGCGCCAAAGCGATGTTGGCGAGGCAACTGGCACATCGTCCAAGCCATCGACGATTACTATTACGACTGAACGTATTAATCGCCTGCTTGGTACGACGCTGACAACGAGCGCAATCGAAGCGACACTTCGGTTGGCTGAATTCGCCGCAGTCCAGGTTGATAAAGACACTTTGTCGGTCGATGCTCCATTTTGGCGGGCGGATATTCATATCCCAGAGGACATTATTGAAGAGGTCGGCCGTATTGGTGGATACGACCTAGTCCCACTTACCGTTCCTGCACGAGATTTCACCGCAGTCAGTCCAAGTGCATTCGATCAACTGCGTACGCGCCTGAGAAACGTATTGGTTCGAGCCGGCGCAAATGAAGTGCTGACGTATAGCTTTGTGCACGGTGATTTGATGAAAAAGGCCGGCCAGGACGAAACGGACGCCTATCGTATTACCAATTCGATTAGCCCAGACCTGCAGTATTATCGTCAAAGTATCGTACCAAGCTTGCTAAGCCAAGTGCATCCCAATATTAAGGCGGGATATGGTCCGTTTGCGCTGTTTGAGCTGAATAAGTTCCACACAAAGCGTCACGAGGTAACCGATGAAAAGGTGCCAAAGGAACTTGATAGCATGGGATTTGTCATTGCATCGAAAAAGTCGGTTGGCAGCGCATACTACGATGCGAAGTATTATCTGACATTTATTGCCGAACACCTGGGTCTGACATTTGCGTATAGCCCACTTGAAGCCGATAGTGATTACCCGGTGACGCAGCCGTTCGAGCCAAAGCGTAGTGCGCGCATATTTGATCAGGCAACCGGTGAGCGTATTGGTGTTGTTGGTGAGTTTAAATCATCGGTCAAAAAAGCCTTTAAACTGCCTGATTACGTGGCCGGATTTGAAATATCACCGCGAGCGCTATTGACGCTGAGTGAGGTGGCCGAAAACAGTTATACGCCGCTGAGTAAGTATCCTGGCACCGAACGGGACATCTGCTTTAAAGTCACTGACGATATAACGTATGGACGAATTGTCGATGTGGCAAACGAAGTTCTTTCGACCCAGACGATTACGGGTCGTATCACACCGGTTGATATATACCAGTCAGAAGATAAGCTGACAAAAAATATCACAATACGCATTGCGTTGACTGCTACCGACCGGACGCTCACCGGTGACGATGCAAGCACCGTGGTTAGTGCTGTGACAAAAGCGGTAATTGCCGCAACTGACGCAATAGTTATTTAGTTAGTGAAAAAGTGTTCACTGCAATACTAGGGAGGTTCGCTGATACTAGTGGCATGAATACATTACCCTACACAGATTTCGATTTAC
>CALMQN010000095.1 GCA_937872185.1 uncultured bacterium | reverse complement strand
AGATTTCGATTTACCAACCAAACATTTAAGCGAGTTGCTGCCCGAGCAGCACTATGCCCCTGCCCGGACGCGTGACCGTGAAGAAGCGGAGCGCCGCCGTGGTCTGCCGACGGGCACATTATTACTGGAGCAACAGCGCCGCGGACTGGTGATGGCTAGTGCGATTTTAGACCGCGTGCATACGCCAGAAGGCGTTGATTTTGCCAGTCATTTGATCGCGATCGGTGGCATGAACAGCAGTTGGTATAGTTTTGGCCGTGGAGCGGCGAGCATGCGCCGTCGTATGAAGCTGCCGGTTGTGGCACATGATGACAATGACTGGCGACAAGATCGTAGCGGCCTGATTGAGGCATCGAAGCAGGGATTGGTCGAGGCAGCGGGATATGCCGAAGTGTTAATTGCTGCAAAACTAAACCGCGCCCCGCGCCCACGCAGCAATGTCGTCTTTGGTCGCGCAATGGGTAACACGTGTCTTGAGCTAGGGTGTATCCGTTTTGGCGATACCTTTATAGGTCAGAGCGCGTTCGATGCACAGGCGACCGCCCGGACTATATCACTGAATATTGTTGAACAAGCAAGAGTCCTGGGAACGCGCATGGGGACGCACCCATCGATTGCGCAATTGGCTGACCCGGATAGTGACCTGTCGGTCGCATGGCGACGTGAAGCACCAGATGATGCGTTCGAAGCACTTGAAGCAGCTTACGAGGAAGTACGCTAAAGGCGAAATGTCTCTTCGACGAATGTAACATCAGGGTGGAGGTAGAGCTCGCTCAGTGTCTGTGCCGTTGGGAGCATTGAGGGATCGTCAAAGTTTGGGAATAACTGCCAGGAGTATTCACCTAACTCGTCATGTGCCGCAAGATCACCCATGACGTCATCGCAGGCCAGTAGCGTAAAGTGAGTAAAGCTTTCAAGTGCATCGCCCGAATAGATGCTAAAGTAGCCACTGCTGACGTAGCTGAATTCGCCTGTCAGCCCCGTATTGGTGTGCAGGGCCCGAGCAGCGGTTGCTGCGCTGTCTTGGTCAGGTTGAGGTTGGGCCTGCATGAACCCTGACAACCCACGAAGTGGCTGGTTGTTACGCGTATATAACAGCCAGGCGCCATCGCTTTTGCGACGCACGACGAGTAGCAAGATTGAATACGCTCGGTCAATAAAACGGTCTTGTTTTTTAAGCGCGCCCTTACCGACGCGACGGCCTTGTGGGGTAAGTGAGTACGTGCCATCACTATTTTTTACGGCAAGGCCTTCGGCGATAACTTTTTTAAGGTGATACGTAAATAGTTTACTGTCTATGTCGTCAGGTTGAAGTTCGCTGAAGCGCAGACTGTCAGCGAAGGCGAGTGTATAGACGATAGAACGTTGAAGATGATGATCAAGCATAACGACAGTATAGCAATAAATGACACCAAAATTTGATATAATGGAGGTAATAGTTTGCGACAGATAGGGAGATATTTTTGATGGCGACACATATGGCTCAACGCGTGGGAATTTGGATTATTGCAATTGTTTTGACAGTTGGAACGTTGGCTGGGTTCATCGCACTTATATTGTCACCAAAAAATCAGGCGACCGACCAGGCGAAGCTGGCGGATTTAACAGCGCAGTACCAAACGGCGCAGGATGAATATCAAAAAAAGGTTGCTACCCAGGCGACCGAACTGTCAAACATGTATTTTGGAACGTTTAGCCCATTTGCATCACGGGTGGGTGCATTTGATAAAGCATCTGTTACACAGCTGAAAACCGAGGATCTGAAAATCGGAGATGGCGCAGAGATTGCAAAGGACACCAGCTTTACAGCTTATTACATTGGATGGAACCCAGACGGCGTTATTTTTGATCAGTCAATTGACGGCACGACGCTGAAGGCACCATTTACCGCACAGCCGGGCGGTGTGATTACCGGGTGGAGTGAGGGCGTCGTTGGCATGAAAGTCGGTGGTATTCGAGAACTAACGATTCCGTCTGACAAGGCATATGGAGCATCAGGGAGCGGCGACAAAATTGGTGCAAATACACCACTGAAGTTCGTTATGATGGTGATCCCGACGCCAACAGCGATTGCACAGCCAGAAGTGCCGGCAGAGCTATTGAAATATTATCAACGCGGAAGTTTTTAATGCTATACTTGGTATAGTAAAGGAAATAGTATGACAGACGAAAAGATTCGAGACGTAATCATGATTGGTGCCGGTCCCAGCGCGCTTGCAGCTGCGGTATATACAACACGTGAAGATATTGATACCGTGTTGTACGAAAAAGGCGCCATTGGAGGCTTAGCCGCCATCACCGATATGGTCGATAATTATCCTGGCTTTCCTGATGGGATCGAGGGCATGACGTTAGCCGCACAGCTGGAAAAGCAGGCCGAGCGTTTTGGCGCACATATTGAATTTGGTGAGATATCGGCAATCCGTGATGAAGGCGATATTAAAGTAGTCACTGTTGATGGTGTCGAGCAAAAAGCCAAGACGGTTTTGATCGCAACTGGAAGTGATTGGAAGAAGATCGGTGTTCCGGGTGAGGCAGAATACTATGGCCGCGGCGTACATTACTGTGCAACATGCGACGGTGCATTTTATCGTGATAAACGCCTGGTAGTCATTGGCGGCGGTAATTCGGCCCTCCAGGAAGCAATCTTTTTGACGCGATTTACTACCCATATTGATTTGTTGGTACGTAGCACAATCAAAGCTAGCGAAGTATTGCAGCATGATTTAGATCGCTATGTCGAGCAAGGGAAAATTACTGTTCATCTGGATACGAATACCGACGAGATTGTTGCAACCGACGGTAAGATCACATCAGTCAAAGCGACTAAGGCAGGCGTACCGACGGTATTTGAAACGGACGGCGTCTTTGTATTTGTTGGGCTGAAACCAAACACACAGTTTATTGCCGGGAGCGGTATTGAGCTGGACGAATTGGGGCTGATTAAGACAGATAGCCGTATGCAAACAAACGTTCCTGGTATTTTTGCCAGTGGCGATGTGCGCAGTGGCGCGACCACCCAGATTGCCAGTGCAGTCGGCGAAGGCGCTACGGCCGCGCTTTCTATTCGTGAATATCTTGACGAACAAAGCCGCGCTTAAGCGACAAATTCTTTATAGAAATCCTCGAGTTGTTTAATAATCTTTGGGTTTTCTGTTTGCAGGGCAATTTCGCGCGTGCCCAGGAGGACGCCGGTGCTTGAGAAATTATGTGACCCTGTTAGGGCGATCTTGCGGCCATCGGGCATGGTGAAAATCATAAACTTTGCGTGCAAATAACGTGTGCGGCTGTAGCGTGTTTTGAGGCCGCTAAAAAACATGCCCATACGAATGACAGCGCGGTTAAGACCGTCCGCATTGAGAGGAGGATTGAAGTAGAGTTCGGCGTTATGGGTTTTTAGGAGCCGGCCGAGTTTGCCATTCGGGCAGTACTGGGAGACAAGCAGGGTATGTGATGCTTCGGCTGTCAATTTGCAAGCGTGGCGATAGATAATCGAGTCGCCAACAATCCCGCCGTCGATCAGCACGGTGTCGTCATTATGTTTGAAGCTGTGGCTGCGGTAGGCGTAATCGCCAGCATCGGCGCGAGCCAGACGGTGGAATTCGTCGATGAGTTTGTCGGCCAGTACGGCGTCATTAATCTTGAACATGTAATCGGCATTTTCGATGCCTGCTTTATATAGGTTAACGCCGCCAAATGAATAAACGGTGTCATCAACA
The DNA here is from genome assembly GCA_937872185.1 of uncultured bacterium. Classification (GTDB taxonomy): domain Bacteria; phylum Patescibacteriota; class Saccharimonadia; order Saccharimonadales; family Saccharimonadaceae; genus UBA1547. The sequence goes on along the minus strand of CALMQN010000095.1, from coordinate 4,370 downwards.
ACACACCATTTGATGTGGGTGCGGCCACTGAAGATAGTAGTGTGGGAGCGGCCGAGCCAGGTAAATTTAACGCCGCTTTTAATCAGACGCTTGCCCATGCGGGTACTGGAACGTGATTGGCGTGTTTTTAATTGTGTCGGGAAAAAGAATCCTCCTAGTTCGGCATAGGTATAAACGTCTGCTGCCATTTCGACCGTGACACCACGCGCTGCGGCATCGGCAAGTGCATCAATGAGCTCATCTGATGTTGCGTCATCGCTGAGGATCATCGACAAAAAGGAAACGCGTTTTGTTGCGCTTCGGATGTGTTTTGCAGCGTCACTGACATAGGTTGTCGGTAGCAGAAGCCTGGGAATAGATGACATATCATTACGATTATACCTTGGTTATTAAAAAGCTGGTAAAATAGGTACATACGACAGATGAAACATAAGGAGAATACATAGATGGCAGCAATTTCAGAAGTATCGACAGGCAATGTCGACAAAGGTATCGTGAACGTTATTATCGAAATTCGCAAAAACGAACGTAATAAATATGAATTTGATAAAGAGACGGGACGATTGTTTTTGGACCGCGTTAACGGCACGACATTGGGCTATCCAACAGATTATGGATACATCCCTGATACACTGTGTGATGATGGCGACCCGCTGGATGCACTGTTAATCATTGATGAGTCTGTCCCACATGGTACGGTTGTTCCATCGCGTCCAATTGGTGTGCTTTATTTTGAAGATGACGGTGAAATGGACGAGAAATTGATCGTTGTCCCTGCTGATGATGTCAGCAAGGATCATATTAAGGACTTGGCAGATCTGGGCGAGAACTTTAAAAAGGTTATCGAGCATTTTTATACCCATTACAAGGACTGGAAGAAAGATTGGACAGGCGTTGACGGAAAACTGCACGGATGGGGTGACGCCGAGGCTGCGATGAAAGTGGTTGGCGTGTCGATTGAACGAGCAGGCAAGTAGGATGACTGTAATCGACGATCGGCTGAGGGCTTCACAACAGCTTATTATCGATGTTTATCGAAGCTATCGTGATAAGTTGCTGGAATCATATGGCAGGATTGATTTTGAACTAAAGTCCGACCAATCACAGGTTACTGAGTTAGATATTGAAGTCGAGCAGACTTTACGCTTGAAGTTGCAAGAAACATATCCAGAGTACGGGTTCCAGGGTGAGGAAACAGGAAAAATCGGCAACACTGAACAGTTTTGGCTAGTTGATCCGATCGACGGAACAACTAGTTTTGTGAGAGGTGTTCCGAACTGTACAAACATGGCAGCGTTTATCGTTGGGCGGCAGCCCGTCGCAGCGGTCATATATAATTTTGTCGAGGATGAACTATATACTGCAATTTTGGGTGAAGGTGCATTCAAAAATGGTCAGCCGATCCATGTCAGCAACCGTGATATTGCTGAATCAGCAGTTGATAATATTAGTTCAAGTATTTACGCCGATCTGCAGATGGTACTTCGCCCTCATGGCATCCGTATGTTGCAGCCACTTGGTGCTATGGGCAGGTCGTTTAGTCTCGTGGCAGAAGGCAAGCTCGATGCCGCTCTGATCATCAATACTCTCGCTGCCACCCATGACCGAGCACCAGGAGCACTTATTATTCGAGAAGCAGGTGGCAAGATTGTTAGCTTCGAGGGAGATGTATGGGATATTGACACGAAGAACTTTGCAGTCGGGAATGCGAGAATAGTAGAATTTTTGAAAACGAAGGCTCAGGACATCAAGCAGATTATTCAAGCTCGATCATAGTAATTATTGCACGTCGTGGAATTCATCTGATGCTGTGCTGCCGTCACCGACATAGAGAACGGTGTCACTGAGTTTCTGATTTTTGAAGTCCCAATAGCTAATTCTGCCACCGGTTGCAGTGCCGCTTTTGCCAGTGTATTGATACCAGATGTTTTCGTTACCCGTGCTGTCGTTAAGGTCAAGGGTCGTGCCACCATTGGTGCCGATGATAGTGATGTAACTTGGCAGCACAGATGAACCGGTCCTTGATGCAAAGTCACTGAGTGAATCGGGATAGCGGCCCTGGTCGGCGTTAAAAGCCTCGGCGTATCTTTGCACGGCTGAGGCATTAGCCGCGGCTTTGTTTGAGTTAGCTTTAGCTGTGATACCGCCGTAGGCAACAATAGTGATCGCCAGTAAAGGGACAACAACTACCATGAATGTAGCGTTTAGTACGATGCCTGCAACGGCAAGCCCATTGCGCATGCCGGCGCCATGCGATTTAACGAGGGCAATTATCGACAAAATAAGTCCGACCAAGTGAAGGCCGACGAAAGCGAAGATGAAGCCGACAATTCCAAGGGTCTTACCTGGGTTATGGGGCTGCGCTACTGGCTGAGGTTGCCCAGGGACGATTTGTTCAGGTTGCATGACGTATCTCCGTACTATGTAATATACGTTTATACTATCATACCGCTTATGATTTTGGTTTCTTGCGTAAGGTTTTTTGACGAATGATGTTGGCAGCGCCAGTTAAGCTTTCGATAACGCCCAGTTGCTTTAGCTGCATACGTAGTTTGCTGCGCGAATGGGTTGTCGTGACCAGGTCTTGCCAGGCTTGTTTGGGTTGAGATAATTTTCGCGTTACCACCTCGACTACGTCGCCATTATGCAGCGGCTTGTCGAACGAGTGGATGTTGCCGTTAACGCGGAAGCTATAGGCGTGACGAGCGATGTCTGTATGTACGAGGTAGGCGAAATCAAGCGGCAGCGCGCCTTCGGGTAGGTTATAAATATCGCCCTTGGGTGAATACACGAAAATACGGTTACCAAACAAGTCGATGTTAAGTTGTGCTTCCGAGATGTCTTCATTGTCACGGAGGCGCGAGGCGATTTCTTGTAACTGCGTAATCCACTGCATATGACTGGGCAGGGTCGAGCTAGCCTTCTTTTTTGTGTAGTCTTTGCTATTTTTTTGTTCGTGGTAGTGAAAGCTTGCCGCCAGGCCACGTTCGGCGAATTCATGCATTTCATCGGTGCGGATTTGGAATTCGACGATTTGTTTGGTTGGTGTGATAACGGTCGTGTGCAAACTTTGATATCCGTTTGGTTTTGGAATGGCAATGTAATCTTTAATGCGACTGATCATTGGTTGGTACATGGCATGCAGCAGGCCCAATACGCGGTAACAGTCTTCTTTGGTTTTGACCACAACGCGCAGCGCCATTAAATCATAAATATCATCAATATTACCATCGACCTTTTTGAGTTTTTTGCCGAGGCTGTAGATACTTTTGACGCGGCCATTTACTTCGGCGATGATACCTTGCTTTTTTAGCTCCACCTCAACATCTGTTCGGACTTGCCCAAGTTTACGAGTACTTTTACCAAGTCGTTTGCGCATCAGACCCTCTAGGCGTTTGAATTCACTGGGGTCCAGATAATAAAAAGCAAGTTCTTCGATTTGCATACGCACCCGGCCCATACCTAGACGGTCGGCCATGGGGGCGAAGACTTCCAGTGATTCACGTGCGATCTTGACCTGCTTTTCTTTTGGCATGTGTTGCAATGTCGACAGGTTATGCAGGCGATCTGCCAGCTTGATAATGATGACCCGGACGTCTTGGCCGACGGCAATGAGTAATTTTGACAAGTTGTCTTTGGTTTGGGGCAGATAATTTGCCAAGTCCTGCATGCCGGCGCGCGCCTGCGATACTTTCGTGACACCGTCTACCAAAAAGGCGACGTCACGACCGAACAATGTTTCGATTTGGTCAAGTTTTGTGTCAGTATCTTCGACGGTATCGTGCAGTACTGCAGCAAGGATTGTATCAATGTCCATGCCCCAGTCAATTAACGTACTGGCAACTGACAGCGGATGGGTGATATACGCTTCACCGCTTTTGCGTTTTTGCCCGGTATGGGCTTTGGTGGCAAAATCAATGGCGTGATCAAGCTCGAGGATCTGGTTTTCCTCGTAGTGCGGACGAGCCTGATCGATGAGCGTTTTCTTTTGCATGGTATTAAGTATACGACATGTCATTAGGAGATGCTCGTCTGTAAAGTTTCGAGCTTTCGCACCGCGTCCGACAGGAGGCCACTCTATGGGGAGCTGTCGCTCGCCCATGGCGTTTGGCTCGCCCATGGCGTTTGGCTCGCCCTTGCGGGGACATCCCCCTGTCAGACAGGTGCGGAACCTCGTCTGCTGTGATGTGCGTCTGGTTTATTGTGTACGAAGCGCCGGCAGTATATACTGTTAGACAGATATGCTAATGCTTATATAAGGAGTGGGATTATACAATGGCGCAAGTAAAAATTGGGATCAACGGGTTTGGGCGTATTGGGCGTAATGCATTCAAGATTGCATTTGAGCGATCTGATATAGAAATTGTTGC
>CALMQN010000094.1 GCA_937872185.1 uncultured bacterium | reverse complement strand
AATGATATTTCCGATTATGCCCTGAGATTTACTATTTCCTGCGATGATTGATGCAATCCATCCAGCGAGTCCGCCCAGTATTATCCATCCAATGATTCCCATAACTGTTCCTCCTGTTTGGTTATATGTACTATCTCTATTATACTCCCCCTCGTGATCTATACATAAGCATCATCACGCGATATACTTGCCATAATGAAACCTATTATTCGCCGCGCTGGTGGCATCCTGGGCACACTCCGTGCGGAATATCGCCAACTACATAACCGTTACTTTGGAAAGATTGAACGCATCGAGGGCACCGCGCAGGAAGTTTGTGCCGAAATTGTCGAACGCCTGTGGGAAGGCGACTTTTATCGCACTAGCCTGGGACATTTTGACTTTTTTTGGATGCGCGACTTTGGCACGGTCTGTCAGTCATTGGTAACGCTCGGCAACCAAGTACGCGTTCACCATACCCTGCGCTGGGCGCTGTATCATTATCGCCGCGCGGGTGCGGTAACATTGTGCATCGATAAGGCTGGTAATACCTTTAACGCACCTGCCAAAAAAAGCGTTGATGCGCTCCCTTGGCTGCTACATTGTCTGGTAGTCAGTGACTATTGGCCAAACGCCGCCGAACAGGCATTTTTGGAAAAACAACTGGGCAAATACGTCAAAACATTCCTTGACTCCGACGGAAACCTGCAAACGATGCGCTACGCTGAAATGCGCGATGCCGTGTTTTATGATCGCAGCGCCTATAGTATTGCCCTGATCGCGCGCATGGCACATTGTGCCAAAGTTCTAAAACTGCAGGGCTTCCCTTACGACGAACAGCAATACCAAGATGAATTATTAAATCACTACTGGAACGGCCACTACTTTGACGCTGACCGGACCACGAAGGCGTTTAGTGCCGAATGTGCCCTGATGCCCTTCTTTTTAAATGTTATCGACAACCGCGATATGGCCGACCGAACATTCGATTACATCACCAAGGCAAAACTGAACGCGCTGTATCCTATGCAATACGGCGAAGCAGGGCGTGAACATTTGTTCAAATACCGCATTGCCATGGGCAGTAAGCTGATGCCTAATTATACCGGTACCAGCATTTGGACCTGGCATGGAACTTTTTATCTGCACATTTTAAAGAAATATGGGCGACCCGAATATCACACACAATATGCTAACTTTGCGAGTATGATCGAACGGCATGGCAACTATCCCGAACTGCTCAATGCCGACGGGTCATGGTACTATGCACCGATATATCGCAGTGACCCCGGTATGGTGTGGGCGGCCCTGTTTTTGGAACTTCCTGAGAGCCTTTAGCTATGAACCGACGCAGTAGTTAGTGCCGTTTTCAAGCACAATTTCGAGCGAATAGAATCGACTACCCTTATTTCCGTCACAGTCAATGCCAGGCGTATACAGGACGCTGTCATCCTCTAACACGTCGAGTGAGTCCCTTGGCACATCTGACGCTACAGGCAGTAGGCCCTGGTTATTCGTTTGATACGTCACGATGTCCGCCGCCATACCTGACAGTTCTGATTTTCGGGCCGTGTCACGTTGCGCACTCTGCAGGCTTGGTAATGCAACAATGACAATCGCAAAGATCAGAAGGCTAATCAAAGCCCCCAAGCCCCCGGTAATAATACCTGCAATTGCTTTACCGCGACCTGCTGTTTTTAGGCCTAAGATACCAAAGATTATCGCCAAGATTCCAAGCGGTAGTGAAACAAACCAAAATATAAGGTTTAAGAGCGAAACAATCCCTAAAACAAGTGATGCAATTGAAAAGGCCTGTGATGTTCTGGGTGTATGTGTCGCCATTGATAAACTCCTTATTATGCTGTCTTCATTCTACGTTACGTACCTGTCTTATCAAAACGCAAAGGCTCGGTCTGAAGTGACCGAGCCTTTAATGTGTGCGAGCTGTTATTTCTTTTTGTCTTCGTCGACGACTTCGCCTTCAACGGGCTCGTCTTCTTTCTTCTCGCCATCTTCGGGTGCAGGTGCTTCCTCTTTTGATGCTTCGTACATTTTGGCACCGATTGGCATGATGGCGTCGTTCAGGGCTTTGGCCGCTGCTTCTAGCTCATCCTTGTCATCAGCATCTTTATGCTTCTTTGCCTCTTCGACAGCGTCCATGATAACTTTTTTGTCGTCATCGCTAATCTTGTCTTTAAACTCATCAGGCATTTTTTCTGCTTGGTAAATAGTGCTCTCTAAGACATTGCGGGCATCGATTGCTTCACGCTTTTTCTTGTCCTCATCAGCGTGCATTTCAGCGTCCTTGGCGGCCTTTTCGATGTCTTCTTTCGATAGGTTACCACTATTAGAAATCGTAATCGATTGCTCTTTGCCAGTTCCCTTGTCTTTGGCAGTAACGTTAAGGATACCGTTGGCGTCGATGTTAAACGTTACTTCGATCTGCGGTACACCACGTGGCGCTGGCGCAATGCCGTCAAGGCTAAAGCGACCCAGTGATTTGTTGTCTGCAGCCAGCTCGCGCTCGCCCTGGGTGACGTGAATCTCAACTTGTGGTTGATTGTCGGCAGCCGTACTGAACGTTTCAGACTTGCTGGTTGGGACTGTCGTGTTGCGCTCGATCAGCTTAGTCGCAACGCCGCCCATTGTTTCGATACCAAGTGATAGTGGCGTCACGTCCAAAAGCAGTACGTCTTTGACGTCACCGGCCAACACTCCACCTTGAATGGCAGCACCAATAGCAACGACTTCGTCAGGGTTAACACCCTTCAGTGGTTCTTTACCAAAGATTTCTTTGACCTTTTCGACGACCGCAGGCATACGGGTCATACCACCAACCAAAACGATCTCATCGATCTCACTTGCCTTAAGCCCAGCGTCTTTCAGTGCTTTTTCAACAGGACCAGCTACACCATCGATCAAATCTTTGACCAACTCTTCCAATTTCGAACGTGTCAATTTGTATTCGAAGTGCTTTGGACCATCAGCATCAGCGGTCAAAAACGGCAGATTGATTTCGGTTTCAGGCGTACTCGAAAGTTCTTTCTTGGCTTTTTCGGCTTCGTCCTTCAGGCGCTGCATGGCAGCCTTGTCGGATTTCAGATCAATTCCTTGCTGCTGTTTAAACACATCCAAAAAGTGATTGACGATACGGTTGTCAAAGTCTTCACCACCAAGGTGTGTGTCACCATTAGTTGATTTTACTTCGAAGACACCATCCCCTAGTTCGAGGACGGAAACGTCAAATGTCCCACCACCAAGGTCAAACACGGCGATCTTCTCGTCTTTTTTACTGTCCAGGCCATAGGCAAGGGCCGCAGCAGTTGGTTCGTTAATAATACGCTTTACTTCCAGACCGGCAATCTTGCCGGCATCTTTGGTTGCTTGTCGTTGCGAGTCATCGAAGTACGCAGGAACGGTAATAACCGCTTCGGTGACTGTCTCGCCTAGAAAAGCTTCAGCGTCAGCTTTGATTTTTGAAAGGATCATAGCCGATACTTCTTCGGGACTATAGTCTTTGTCGCCCATCTTTACAGCAACGCCATCGCCCTTTTTGACGATTTCATACGGCATAATATCCAAGTCTTTTTGCACTTCTTTGTCGCCAAATTTACGGCCAATCAAACGCTTCACACCATAAATGGTGTTCTTGGCATTAGTAACGCGTTGACGTTGTGCCACCTGGCCAACCAAGCGCTCTCCGCCTTTATTGATCGCCACGACACTTGGTGTCGTACGGTTGCCTTCAGCATTCGCAATAACCTCTGGTTTACCCGCAACCATATACGCAAATGCGCTGTTGGTGGTACCCAGATCGATTCCAATAATTTTACCCATATCTTATATCTCCTATTCTTTAAAAATATACAATCTTCTTAGTTACAATTTTAGCACTCTAGGGCCTAGATTGCCAATGCCTCTATTGTAACTAAATTGGCACTCTCGTGTCAAGAGTGCCAATTTAGTTATTAACAGGGGAGTGAACTATTTATTGTGCAGTTTTGCGTTTGAACAGCCAGGCGGCAAGTGGCATTGATACAACCAAAATACCAACACTCCAGACAATTGACCACATGGCAGCGTCACCCATCGGCGTACCAATCAGTAACGACCGCACTGCATCAACCATATGCGTCACTGGTTGGTTTTCGGCAAATACCCGCAACCAATCTGACATAGTCGATGGATCAACGAACGCGCTGCTGGCAAATGTTAGTGGGAAAATAATCACAAAGGTCAGCCATTGTACGCCTTCGACACTTTTGGCGACGACACCCAAGATGGCCGACAACCACGAGAGCGACAGTGTAAATAATGCGAGTAGCCCGATCAGTGCCAGCCATTCAAGTGGTGAAACCGTTGGGCGAAAACCAATCACAAGCCCGGCAATGATCATCACCACTGTCGATATACCGTTACGGAAAAGATCAGATACAACGTGCCCATTCAGTACTGCTAAGTTGGACATAGGAAGTGCTCGGAAGCGATCAACAATGCCGCGCTTCAGATCATTTGCAACCGCGATCGCTGTTGTGGTCGAACCAAATGCGAGCGTCTGCACAATGATACCTGCGAGCAAGAAATTGATATAGCTGCCCCCTTCGGTTGCAATTGCCCCACCAAACACCGCCGTAAACAACACCAAAAACATGATCGGCTGGAAGAATGTGCCCAACAACTGATCAGTGTTACGGATAATGTGCGTCGTGCTGCGCCTGATCATGACAAGCGAATCGGACAAAGCGAGGATAAATTTGGATTGCTTCCTAAATACGAGTTTGACTGCCATATTATTTCTCCTCTTCCCCATCATCTTTTTTCTGTTTGCCGGTAAGCGACAGGAACACGTCGTCGAGTGTTGGTTTGTGAATCGCCATTGAATCAATCGAAATCTTGCTATCAGACAACATGTCGAGCGTCTTTTTAACATCTTTGTTGGTATCAACAATTAATACCGTCGTCGTCAGGTCGTCTTTATTCGACTCAACAATCGCCTTACCCAATACTCTCTCGGCAGCGGCCAGCCCCTGAGTGTCCTTGAAGGTCAGTTCCAGACGATCGTTACCAATCTTGCTCTTCAGCTCTTTCGCTGTCCCCTCGGCAATCACCTTTCCTCCATCAATCACAATAATTTGATCGGCCAACTGATCTGCCTCATCAAGGTATTGTGTCGTGAGTAAAATCGTCGCGCCGTTTTCTTTCAAGCGATTGATAATATTCCACATAGTAATACGTGAACGCGGGTCAAGCCCAGTCGTTGGCTCGTCCAAAAAAATAACTGGTGGCGTTGCGATCAAACTAACTGCCAGATCCAAGCGTCGACGCATACCACCCGAGTAAGTTTTGACTGATCGGCCGGCAGCATCAACCAAGTCAAACTCTTCCAAAAGCTCCTCGGCACGCTGCTTAGCGCTCGCTTTTGTCAGGTGATACAAACGACCCATCATGACTAAGTTTTCGCGTCCCGTCAGCATTTCGTCGACTGCCGCAGATTGACCAGTCAAACCAATGACCTTGCGCACGTCATCAGCATCAGCAACGACATCAAATCCTTCGATGTGAACCGACCCGGCATCAGCCTTTAATAGGGTGCTTAAAATGCGCACGGTCGTCGTTTTACCGGCGCCGTTCGGCCCCAGTAGCGCAAGCATTGACCCACGCCTTACTTTGACATCAACACCTTGCAGCACATGGTTCGAACCGTACGATTTTTCCAGCCCAATCGCTTCAATGACATAATCGTTTTTTGACATAATACCCCCTATTATACATGTGCTACTGGCGTGTTACTTTTACCATGGCATGACGAATTGGATGACCGTTCAGGCTATAGCCCGCTTGCATCTCCTCGGCGACGACTTCA
>CALMQN010000093.1 GCA_937872185.1 uncultured bacterium | reverse complement strand
CTGTGATATATTCATACGTCTTCCTAAAACAGCCCGCCTGGCACCAAAAAATTAATAATGGCATACATAAATATAAACAATACCAGAGCGATAACCGCATTGGTCACAAACGATATGCCCTTTTTCGCTTGGTCAGCGTTTCCACCGGCCGATGCATAGGTAACCGCACCAAAGACAATACCCGCTACCACTGCAATGCCCACGCCAGCTGCCAAAAAGTTAACTGCAATGGTTAGCACTTCCCAAATCAGCCCCTTGCCGGTATCACCAGCGGTGCTACAGTCGATAACAGACGTCTCATATGGTTTACCGTCAGCACCGTAACAGGTCGCTGCTTGAACACCCGCGCTTAAAAAGCCGAGTATGGCAATTTGCATAAGTACGGCCACTGCAACTATTGATATTCGTTTTTGTATTTTTTGCATAACTGACCCAAATTATTGCGCATTTACTGGCAAATTGCAAATAGCTATTGCTTTTTTTGACAATTTAGTGTATAAATAAAGGCATAGTAAATATAAGCAGTTTCATAGTATCCACATAAGCATACAAGGACAAAAGCTCATTATGACAACCACTCACGAACGCCCATCAACCGAACTTAACGCTGGCGTACCTCCTGTACAGCCCCCAGCACCACGCAGTGGTGAATCAACTCCTCCTACTCCAAACAGGAGAAAGAGCCGCAAGAAGGGAGCTATCATTCTTGCAAGCGTCCTAGCAGGTACCGCAGTTCTCGGTGTTGCTGGATACGCAGTACTCAATCCTAGCACTTCAGTATCTCAGGGTTCCGACCCGGGCGAGCCTAATGACGGCGGACAACCTAATGGTGGTGAAGTTGTTGACGGCCCCGACCTAAGCACTGACTCACAACCAATCACAGTCGAACAATTCCCTGCAAACGCTCCAGAAGCAGTTGTTCGTAAGTACTTCGTGGAAAATGATGAGTGGCTAAATGCGGGCAATACACCCGAAAATAACCAACTCATCCTCAAGGACACTACCGGGACAGTAGGTCAAACAATTTTAGACGCGACAAATGAACCATATAAAGACAGCCTGATCTCTAAGAACATAGCACCTGGTAGCGAGCTGGATGCCTATGTGCAAAAGATAGTCGACTCACATGGCGGCTACTTTAGCACTGGCTTCCTTACAGACCCAGCCGTTAGTGGAATCGAAGGAACAAAAAGCTTCAAGTACACTACTGTGATCGACAACATCCAAATTACCAACGAAACAACCGATGAAAAAATCGTCGCACTTGTCACCATACATCCAACTGCAAACCTTGATGAGAATGAGGGCGAGCAGCACATCGAGAATGGCGGGTTTGACCCCACTCCTCGTAATACTAAGCTTACCTGGACAATAGAAGACGGCAAATGGGTCGTCAGCGATGCCGTGCGATACTAGGTAGAAACTGGTGACCGTTAGTCGTGAGGATGTGCTCTGCATCCTCACTTTTATTTGCCTCTGCTATATGGTTAAATAGCTGGGTAATGCGATTGATCAAATCACGCCTTCAAACAGATAGGTTAGACAAAACAAACAAGCATCGGCGTCATACACTGGGCAGTCGGCTTGTTATGGGGCTTGTTTTAGTTGCGATCACACTGTCGTCGACGCTCGGCGTACTAATGCCATCGCCAGCATCAGCAGCCGGCACGCAAGAGCTAGACGATCAAATCGTTAAGAACCTCTACCGCAACGCAGTCGCTGCGTGTATCAGCAAATCACCGCTTAAAGACGCCAACGGCCTTGTTATTAGTGAACAAAACATCATGAGCTTTAGTTGGTTTGGGGATGGTGGATTTGCGCCGCAAGCAGTTGACGTTATCGCGGGGCCAATACTCCACAGCAACTACGGATCGGCATCTGTCAGTAGCTACGGCGATGCACGCTGTGCCGATCCTACGTTCCTGCAAGAGGCCTTTACGGCACTGGGCTATAAACCCCAGCTCGGCAACCCGTCGAGCATGTTCGCCTTAGCTTGTGTAGCCGGGTTCTATCAAAAAAGCAGCGTCCCAGTGGTAGACCCTTGCCCCAATAGCAAGGGAGGCGAATGGGTTCGCCAAGGATTGACGAATGGGACCGCGACGGCACTCAAGTTCTTAGACCAGACAAAAGATAAGGTCGAGCCAATGAGTGATGCCGCTAAGTACCTACTCATTAAAAACACCATGGTTGCAACTTGTCGTGTTGACTCAGAGAACGGCGTCGCATCACAAACATCCGTCAGCGATCAAACGGGTGTACGCATTAATGTACTAGACACCACAGGAACAGGTACGCCGCCAACAAACTTTAAGATGGTCGAACACCTCTTTACGTTCGGAGCAAGCGACGGTAGGTATAAGCTCTCAGGGATCGTGGGGCCTATAGCGACGGGCGAGTACTACAGTACGGGAATCCTAACCCAAGGTGGATACACAATGAGCCTAAGCTCGATCTTCATAATCAGCGGCGTCCGGGCCAACACCGTACTGGTCGGCGATCCGAAATATGGCAACGGTTTGGGCGCAGGCACCTACACCGGCTGCTATGACATGGGCCGGGCCGCCAATGGATACGCCAACGCTTATCTAGAATGGGCAAAAAAGAACTTCAAGAATATCCTCGATGATACCGCCGCAAACAGTGGCGACAATGAAACCAAGACCACCTGCCCGTCAGAACTTGGCGGTATTGGCTGGATATTCTGTCCGATCATGAACGCACTAAGTGGCTTTAACGACCTGATGTACGGATGGATCGAAGATGTGTTGGTACTAAACCCCCTGAAGATGGTAGAGGACAAGGGAGCAAACGCTGGCAAAGAAACGGCGTCGTATCAAAACTGGAAGGCCATACGCGACATATCAAATGTCACACTTGTTATTATATTCTTGATTGTCATCTTCTCTCAGGCGACCAGCGTCGGTATTAATAATTACGGTATCAAAAAAATGCTGCCTCGCATCATCATGATCGCCATCGCCATTAATATATCGTACTTTTTGATGATGCTGGCAATTGACGTGGCAAACTTGCTTGGGGTTGGGCTGCATGATCTGTTAACGTCGACTGCTATTTCGGCGAATACTGAAAATCTCGACTTTACCACGTTATCAGACGCACTGTTGACGGGTTCTGGTGTGCTGGTGGGTGGGGTTGCCATTGGTGTGGTTGCAGCCGGCGCAACCAGCACAGGTGCTGTCGCGCTGGCATTGTTGGCGTTGCCCTTTATTGCAGTTGCCGCCCTGTCTTTGCTTGCCGCGGTTGCGACACTATTTGTGCGAAACGCACTGGTTATTGTGCTCGTCATCATTGCCCCTCTCGCGCTCGCTGCGTACATGCTGCCAAACACCGAACCGCTGTTCGTCAAGTGGCGCAAGCTACTGACCAGCAGCCTCTTGCTGTTCCCAATGGCCGCGCTGTTGTTTGCCGGCGCAAAGTTCGCTGCATTTGTTGTATTAGAGTCTGGCCAGCAATACTCGCCAATAGTTGCGCTGTTCATCATGGCGGCGCCGTTGGGAGCACTGCCGTGGTTAATGGCGCAGTCCAACAGCATTCTATCTGGCGTCAGTGGACGCTTGCAAAAAATGGCGCAATCGGCGAAAAACCCACTGCAAAAAGCGCTCAACCCAGCAGTACAAGCGGCGCGAGGCCGGTACAAAGATGGCCAGACAAACTTCTGGGGGCGCGATCGTGGGCCAATTGGCGAGGACGGTCAGCGTCATAGGGCGGACGGAAGAGCGTACCGCAGAAACCTTTCCCAGACTATCGGCGATCGTCGACGTGACTTAGAAGAATCAGCGAAAACAAGCGACACTCAAGCCGAAACAAACTGGCGAGAAGGAGGGCTTAACCCGGCAACCCGAAGAGGTCAAAGAACGGGCGGCATCTTAGACGCTTCGCAGACGGCAGGACAGCGCAAGACGGCCATCGACGAACAATACGGGCTACGACTTGATCAACGAATCGGCACTGCTGGCAGTGTCGAAAGTCACTATTCAAATGTCATTAAGGAAACTAAGGACCTGCGGACCGAGCGTCAAGGTATTGAAGAAACACGTCAATCAGATCGCATACTAAACAATGAGATCGGCGTTGTTAGTGGCCGACGACTACAGACTGTGTCAAACAGGATATACGGTAGCGAAAAAACCAATGAAGCACGTCAAAAGCAGATTCTACGCGCCAATCAAGACTCTGGCATCGCCAATGCGGCAATCGCCGAAGGCAAGCGGGCACAGGAGTTTAACGAGCAGTTTGACGTCGACCGAACATATGACCATGCACAAGTTCTAAACACCGATCCAGAGATGGTCCGCCTGCGTGCCCAGAAAGACAGAACTGAACGTTTGACCAAGCTTGAAGGCTCGACGCTTGATCTTCGTAATGCGCGCAGGGCACGTCAAAGCTCAACAATTCGTGCCGCCGAACTTCAACGTGCTCAGAACGAATTCAATACAAGTACACTTGATGGTCGAACTGCAACAGCCCTTGAGGAATCAAAGACGACTGATCCGTTGATGAGAACGCTTGAAGCCGAGCGCCGAGCTGATGATCAAGTCAAGAAAACCGCAGCCGAAGAACAGCTTCGTCAATACGGCGAAGCAGTTAGCACCGACGGTTCGGCGATTCAAGTTCGAGCAAGCGGAACTGTTGCCCCGGGACAAGTTGGTCGCATCAAGGCGCAGTCGTATGGCATCCAAGCTGTCGATGAAGATAGTACTAAGGCCCGAAAGGCTGCCGAAGTACAAACAACATCTGGCGCTGCTGCTGCATTGCAGGCGGGTGTTCGTCGAGACGCAGCAGGCGCCCTCTACATTCCGACACCTGCCGGACCGAACTATGCACCTAACGATGTTCAAGACGCATTGCGGGCAGGTGGCGTTATTGGCGCCACTGGTGTTATTGCCGACTTCAGCGATGCAGACCAGCAGTCACTATCACGTATACAGAGCTTCGTTGATGATCCGGCAGGCGCAGTCGACTTTGGTGTTCTGGCGATCGGTGGCGAATTGATAAAGGCTAAGATGGTTAACAGTCAAGGCCTTGCCGGTCTTGTTGGCAGGGTCACCGATCCGATCGACAGAGCTGGTGTTATCACCCAAATGAACGAGGAGGCTAACGCTGCAGGACTAGACTATCTTGGGTTCAATAACCTTGATGCTGCTGGTAACTTTAGCCTCGGTGGGCAAAAGGGAGGAGTTGGTGGAGTCGTCAGCGGTCTTATTTCTAAAGGCATGCAGAATATCTCTAAACAACTGCTCAATGACCCATCGTTCGGTCCTGAGGCTGGAACTCAGATTAATGGCATCGTTCAGACGGCTACGACAGCAGGCCTGGGCACCCAGGAATATACCGATGCGGCCTACAAATTCCGTGCTATCAATGACGAAGTCCTGGGGCTTATGGCTCGTAATATTGCACGGCAACGAACTGGCAATGCCAACCTGGCCCCAACCGCTCCAGAGGCAGTCGCGGCACTTGCGGAACTCGAAGCGCTACGTCGAACCGGGCGTGACATGCCAGGATAGTATGGCCTGCGACATATCGCGCCTTAACTTTGGTATACTATAAGCACTATGTCGGAATACAAAGTACCCCAAGATGTCGAAGCTGATGACAAGCTGATCGGCCCGTTTGGGTTTCGTCAGTTCTTGTATCTGATTGCGGTGGCGCTAGGCATCGCAATGGCATGGGGGCTGTTTCAGTTGTTTCCGCCCCTGGTCGTGATTCCACTGCCCGTCATCGTGTTTTTCGGTGCTTTGGCGCTGCCACTTCGTAAAGACCAGCCGATGGAAATATACCTGGCAGCAATGGTGTCGTTTTATCTGAAACCACGCAGGCGATTGTGGGACCCAGACGGTATTGACTCGTTAATCGAAATTACGGCACCGAAAACGGTCGAGGTACAGCGCTACAAAGACATTTCACAAGGTGAAGCCCGAGAGCGCTTTGGATATTTGGCACAAATTGTCGACAGCCAAGGCTGGTCGGTCCGCGGACAAGGCGTCCAGGCGCCAAACGCCGCTGTTAACAGTGACGTCTATTTTGAATCGCAGCAAGTCGAGGACGTTCTGGGCGCCGACACAAGCGTTGCCCAATCGCTGGATTATATGATCGGGCAAAGCGATGCCAAGCGCCACCAAGATATGATTGATCGCATGCACCAACCAGTTGTCGATGAACCGGCCATCGTTCCTGCACCAGGGGCGTATAACTTTTTTGCATCACAATCTGCACCCGCCGTGGCGCCAACGCCAGTTGCGCAGCCCACAGCCTATCAACCAACCGATGACCCGACAGCAGTATTTGGGCCAACCATCGACCCGTTTGCCCCAATTGTGCCGGTCGTGGGCGCACCTGTTAATACCGACAATGTAGCCCTCGCTGCCCCCGCGCCAACCACTAGCGAAAACGTCGTATCACCTGGTATAATGGACCTTGCAAACAATGCCGATTTGTCCATCGAGACAATCGCGCGCGAAGCCAATCGAATCAATCAGCAAGATGATATGAATCAAGAGGTAATGATTTCGCTGCGCTAGGCACTTAATCGGGAGTGGGGAAGCGAAACAATGCCGCCAAACAATCAATTTCCGTTCCAAGCAGCCGCTACCTCTGCGCCCGGCGCACCCGTTGCTGCGCCGATACCCGGCAGTCCTGTTGCGCCCGCCCAGGCACCCATTGGAAGTGGTGCCGTTCCAGCACCAGCACCCGTCAAGAAAAACCCTCACTCGACCCAAAACAGCCTGTTATTGTCCGAGATCCGCGACAATATCGTCATTATGGCCGACGGAACCTTTCGTGCGGTCGTTGCCTGTCAGTCAATTAACTTTGACCTGATGAGCAGCCGCGAGCGCGAGGGTGTTGAATTTAGCTATCAAGATTTCTTGAACTCGCTCACCTTTCCCATGCAGATTCTTATCCGTTCACAACGTATCGATATTGGCCCGTATATCGACCGCCTGATCGAGATTCGCCGCCAACAAGACAACATGTTGCTGAACGTCCTGATGGACGATTATATTAACTATGTTGATTATCTGTCGCAAGAAGCAAACATTATGGACAAGTCGTTTTTTGTCGTTATCCCGTATTTTCCACTGGGCGAAGAGGCGAATTTGATTGACCAAGGCAAGGGATTTTTTGGTAAGTTATTTCCTAAATCTAAAAGTCCTATCACCAAAATTGATACTGCAACGTACGAGAAAGCCAAGACCGAAATACAAAACCGCGTCGGACTGGTCACCTCTGGTTTGTTTCAGGTCGGCGTCAAAAGCGTTCAGCTGAACACCAAGGAACTGGGCGAACTGTACTATAACACCTATAACCCTGACACTGCGCTGCGTGAACCACTAGGTAACTTCGAGGATGTCACTGCGACGTACGTTAACAAGGGTGTGGGTGACGCCATTGCGGCAGAGTTAGGAGCAGCAAAGTAATGGCGCGCAAAATGGGTGCGATTGATATTGCCGCCGAACAGCGCGCACGCGAACAAGCCGAGGTTGAACAGGCTTTTTTGAAAGGCGTTACCACACTTCGTGATCTGATTGCCCCCAGCAGCATCGAAATTCATGCCGGTCACTTTCGCCTGGGTACCAAATATGGCCGAACACTGTATGTGTATGGTTACCCGCGCAAAATTTATACCGGCTGGCTCAGCTCGATCATTAACATTGACGAAGTGCTGGATGTAAGTATGTTTATTTATCCTGTCGACAGCCAGGTCGTATTGAATAACCTCCGTAAAAAGGTGACTCAGCTGGAAGCGTCAACATCAATCAACAATGAAAAAGGTCGAACGCGCGATCCAGGTATTGAAGCCGCTATTAATGATGCCGAGGAACTGCGCGACCAATTGCAAGTCGGCGCCGAGCGATTTTTCCGA
>CALMQN010000092.1 GCA_937872185.1 uncultured bacterium | reverse complement strand
CGATGTCACAACCGGCCTGTTCGCGGAGTGCAAGGCGTTCCCGGAGGGCGAGAACGGGCTGGGAGGCTTCATTGACTTCAGCTCGTCCAATGCCCTGGTCGCTGGACCCGACCCCGTCGGCACGTCTGCCGAGGTCGAGTACTTCGTCAACGGTGTGTCCGTCTATGGCCCGGTAACCCAGGCCCCGGATGGCACCATCGAGGGCTACAGCTACATCGTCCCCGAGGACAGCGGCATCTACAGTGCGACCATCGAAGTCGATGGCATCGTGGTCAAGACGTTGGACTTCTTCAACAGCGACTGCGGTACCCCCGACCCGACGGTCATCACCCCGGCCCCGCCGACGGTGTACTGTGGTGTCCTGACCATCCCGGGCGTGCTCGATGAGCGCAACGCAGATGGCAACGTCTGGGTGACCGCCCAGGTCGGCTACGTCTACGACAAGGACGCCGGCACCGTGACGGGATACCCCAAGTTGGGGTTCGTGTTCGCTGAACCCGGTGACGGGGACACCTACACGCTCGACAAGGACGGACACGCCATCTGGGTGATCAGCGAGCTGCCGGACGCATGTCCGCCGGTTGATGACCCGAACACCGGTACCTTGGCCCTCACGGGTCTTGGCATCGCGGGTCCGCTGATGCTGGGGGGTTCGCTCTTCGGCGTTGGAGTGCTGCTGTTCGGTGGTTACCTGCTCTCGCGTCGCCGCAAGGTGGCTGCGAAGCAGGAGACCGCCTCGGTCACCGTGTAGTACCTAATCTGGCTTCGGCTGGATAAGGCTCTGCTGAGCAATCAGCACGAGTAACAGGGCGTTCTCTCTGGCTTCGGCCAGAGGGGACGCCCTTTCTCATGCCCAAACGTCATTTGAGCGTACTAGACAACACCTTAAAACGAGTGTATTGTATGGCATAACAGCATCGCCTCAATGATGAGTGATGGTGCTGTGAATGCACACGCTGTGCCCACATGGGCAGAGCGCACAACAATTTGGACAGAGAGGAACCACCGTGAGTATTTTCGCCATCAATGCGATGACGCAGGCAAGGACGAGTTTTGACTATTCGACCTTGCTACCGGCAGCCGCCACTGAGATCGCCACCAAGACGCTGGCCATCGCCTATAAGAACCACGAGCGATACTGCCAGCGCTGGGAACGCATACGTGAACGCGACCTGCTGGATCGCCCTACCATGAACTTGCAACAGTTCATGACCCACACGCCACACCGTTTTTGGCGACTGGCCGACGTGGTGTTCATCATCGAGCTGCCCGGCGTCCCGGGCAGGAGTCTGCTCAGCAGCACCCTTTCAGAGCTGCAGCGGCTCATGGACGAAGAGCACCCTGAGTGGCCGACGGGCACCTTGTGGCACGACACCACGCGCCTTGGCCCGGTCGATGCATCAATTCTGCCGTTCACCGGACGAATGTGGCACCGCACTCCGCTGCGCGTATAACCCAGGATAGCCTTCGGGCTGTCGGCGCGGTCGGAGTCCTCTCTGTCCACGCTACCAAAGTGGTGCAACCTGCACCTTTTTGGCAGCGGTCATTACACTTATGCTTGCGATGAGTTTAGATGCCTGTAAAATAGTCGTAATGACTGATCAATTTTCTGAATTCAAGCAACCACAAGATGACATGGACAAAACAGAGGGACATGTGGACATGCTTCGTGGGGTAGTGGAAGCGCTCCGTAAGGATTTCAACAGAAAAGTTGCCGCCGGATTAGTACGTGACCCACAAAAGCTTAAAGGCCTTGCTGCTAAGATTTTTGAAATCGCAGACGAAACTATCTATCTGGCCGAGGAAGTTCAGCGAGTGGCTGGCGTATATGATGACAGCGAACAACCTGTCGCGCCACAGCCCGACATGCTGACAGAATCAGGCGAACCAATCGTCCTCAGTAAAGACGCCCGTGAATTGCTGCACATTTTGAGCGCTCACGACGGCAAGCCAATGTCACCGAGTGAGCTGTTGAGTGCTGGGTTTAAGTCAGACAGCAAAGAACAGACACGACAAGCGGCAGTATCAGTTGCGGCCAAAATACTTTCGCAGATGCTTACCGATCAGGCCGGTGTATCAGCACTCGGCGTCACGGGTAAAACTAATGCCCGTCGCTACTTTTTACAATCAAACGCATTGATGCCCGACTCACAGATGAAAAGCGTGACCGACATGGCGCCCAAGGCAGTCGCATCGGCACCAGAACAACAAAAAGTGTCCGAACTGCCGACAAATCTGGAAGATAAGCTAAAGGCGGGGATACAGTCAATACTCGCCAAAAACACAAAGCCGGTTATTACAACCAGCGCAATCATTCACGAAGCGTTTGGTGTTAAGTTCGACACCAACAGTTACGCCCGCGTCACGCGCGCACTCAAGACATTCCCTGAATTGTCGTCAACTGGACAAAGTGAATACGTTATCAATGGTCGTGATGCATCAGGTGATTGGATTGACAGCGAACAGATGGGCCAGGTAGCACAAGCAGCCATCGACACCATGAAAAAAGATGGTCGCACGACACTATTAATACGCGAGGTGGTCGCGCAGCAGGCTAAGAGTAAGGACCCAGTCTTCTTTACCGATGCCGAGCGCAAGGCGCTAAAAGCCGCCTTTGCTGCTCGCGGATACGTCAGCGGCGATGTCTTTAACCTGTCATACGAACAATAACAGCGTGCGACCGGCCCGATCCGTAGTATGATGGTACAGATATAACACAGATTGGATGACATATGGCCAAGCACAAAAACTGGCACGGGGCATCCCGCAAGCGTATTTTGAAAAAAAAGCTTAAATCACAGCAAAAATAATAAAAACCGAGTGTCATGCTCGGTTTTTATTTATACATACGAACTATAGGTATGCTCCGGCGAATCACCACGCTCTTTCTGGCGCCGTAGCTTTTCAAGTTTTTCCAAGGCGTAATCGCCAAACTTATAGGCAAATGTTTTCAGGCGGAGTGCTTGCAAAGCAATAGCCTCCGGATTACCCAAAATCCAGCCTTCATCCGTTCGCTCAAATCGGACCTCACCGACAGGACGCGCAAAAACTTTATATACGTTAGGGCTTGGCTCAACTGGGCCGCTCAAACGATATATTGGGTTGAACCCAAGAATATCAGCTTGTACGGGGCGCTCATCTATCCGCGCAATGACAATCGTATCATTTGACTTTTCAAAATGAAGCTCTGGCTTATCATCAAAATTTTGTACGTTAATCTGCAGGACACCCTTATACGATGGGGCGCTCATCGGCACAATACCGTCTGGCAATTGATCAAACTCACTTACGTGTATCGGGACATTCCGTTCTGATCGACTCATTATATTTCTATTATAGCATATTTCATGCCTATTTGCAATATTAGCCTCTGTAGTGTACTGTTAAGGTATGAAACGTCTGGCCAATTATTCACAATACTTTTTACGCAACCCACAGCGTATTAAAGAGTTGGTCGGCCACAGTACCATCAAACCCAGCGACATTGTGTACGACATTGGCGCCGGCAGCGGCGTTATATCATCGGTCCTGTCCACGCGCTGTAAACAGGTGATTGCTATCGAGGTCGAACCCCGCATGGTCGAAAAACTGCGCGAAAACATGCAAGGCTACCCCAATGTGAAAGTCCTGCACACTGATTTTCTGGACATGCCGCTACCAAAGGGGCCTTACAAAATATTTGCTAACATTCCGTTCCACCTCAGCTCGCCAATCGTGCACAAAATTACCGAAGCCTCCAATCCACCCCAAGACACGTATTTAATCGTACAAAAGCAATTTGCAAACAAACTATTACCTGACAGCGATCATTTCACTGGCCAACTGGGCATGGTGATCGGGCCCTTATTTGCCGTTCGCATCCGTCAAAAGTTAGAGCGCAGCGATTATTTTCCACACCCGAACGTCGATACCGTCATGATCGAACTGGCCAAGCGACCGCAGCCACTCATCCCACTCGATCGTATGCCGGCGTATCGCGATTTCGTCGTTGGTTGTTTTTCAACACCCGCCATTTTTGCCAAAGCCCCACAACGAGCTATCGGGCTGCCAGCCGGCATCAAACCGTCCCAAATGCGCCTTACGCAGTGGGTCGCATTATTTACCGCCAGCCAGCGCTAACAGATTTACAACAGCTTGAAATAGTTTTATAATATAAGCAATGAATATGTTACGAACGGCCCTGACAGGCGAGTAC
>CALMQN010000091.1 GCA_937872185.1 uncultured bacterium | reverse complement strand
GGAAAAATATATCTGGAAGAGGCAGTAAAGATAGTACTACGTTCGACGTCTGACGAAAAACGGCTAGTTCGTCAGTCTGAGGCGTGGCTGGAACGTAAGAGCGCCTTTTTCGCGAAAAACTAACTACTTTAGTAAGTGGAGCATAATGTCGTTTATGCTTGCAAAGACCACCCGAATGAACGTATAACTACAGTATCTTTCCCCTCTGCGATGTGGAAGTGTGCGCACACCCCTGCATCGCAGGCAGCTGGCGGACGCCAGGTGTTTCGGCTGGGTGAGGCGGCATGATATCATAAGCAGGATGGCACTACCAAAAGCAGAAAAAACGAACGCCGCTTATGGCTTTACGATTGTTGAGCTGGTGATCGTTATTGTTATTATTGCTATTCTGGTGACGATTGCTATCATCGCTTTCTCAGGGATTAGTCAACGGGCTATCGTTGCCTCTCTCAGTTCTGATCTAGAGAACAGTGCCAAGCAATTGAAACTCGACCAGGTTGTAGGCAGCGCTTATCCAGCGACAACAGCAGCTGCAAGTGGAGGCTTGGGGCTGAAGGCAAGTGGCTCAACGACATACCAGTACACCGTCGATAACGGGGTTAGCCCGCAAACGTTTTGTCTGAGCGCATCAAACGGCACAACGGCATATTACATTACAAACGATGGGATACCGACCCTTGGTGTGTGTCCTGGCCATACAGCACCTGGTGGTCCGGTCGAGCAAACAGTGGCGACATTTGCGGGTTCGACGAATGGTATTACGAATGGGACTGGTACGGCTGCAAGATTCGGAACGCCAAACGGGATTGCAATTGACTCAACCGGGTTAATGTACGTAGCCGACTTTGGCAATCACACGGTACGAAAGGTGACATCGGCGGCGGTCGTAACAACATTTGCCGGCGATCCCTACACGACAGGTAACACGAATGGTACAGGTTCCGGAGCTACCTTTAACAATCCATCAGACGTTGCATTGGATAGTACCGGCAATATATACGTAGCAGACGGTGTTAGTAGTCGCATCCGCAAAATCACACCAGCTGCAGTTGTTACGACATTTGCAGGTAGTACGAGTGGATATCTCGATGCAACGGGCACTTCTGCACAGTTTAATTCACCAAATGGTATTGCAGTCGACAGTTTGAATAATGTATTTGTGGCCGATTCGAGTAATCACCGTATTCGTAAGATCACACCTGCGGGTGTGGTAACAACGTTCGCAGGAAGCACAAGCGGCTACCTTGATGCGACTGGTACATCTGCACAACTTTACGCTCCCTTCAATCTGTGTATCGATAGTGCGGATAATATATATGTTGCCGACAGACTCAATAACCGCATTCGCAAAATAACGCCTGCAGGTGTGGTGACAACAGTCGCCGGTA
>CALMQN010000090.1 GCA_937872185.1 uncultured bacterium | reverse complement strand
TAAAACGCTTTGTAAATTGCTGAACTTCAGACTGATATGGTGATACAAAGGTTTCCGTCTTTGGGGCTTCACCTTTAACGTCGGCTTGTTTTATGCGGCCAATATAATTCTCGGCATCACGGGCTGTCCAGCGTTCGCGAATCATACGCGGTAACAGCGATTCAATCAAATCATCGTCCAGGCCGATAAGCGGACGGACCTGGCCTTCAATCACCTTGCCTTCAGCAAGCGCAGTACGCACAGATGCGGGCAGTTTCAATAAGCGCATCGTGTTGCTGATGGCACTGACCGATTTTTTACCGACGCGCTGGCTAATTTCCTCAAGGTTCAGGTTAAACTGGTTTTGTAATTTCAAATACGCAGTTGCTGTTTCGATAATGTTCAAATCGCGGCGTTGCAGGTTCTCAATCAACGATAGCTCAAGGCGATGTTGGTTAGTTAGTGTCCGAACAAGTGCCGGAATCTTGTCTAAATGTGCCATTTTAGCTGCGCGATACCGACGTTCACCAGCAACAATCTGATATCCACCCTCGAACGGCGTCACCACAATTGGCTGCAAAATACCGTGTTCGCGGATTGATGCGGCTAATTCTTCAAGAGATGCTTCGTCAAACTGGCGACGTGGCTGATCAGGGTCGGCAACAACCTGATCGATCTTGATCTGACGTAATTCACTAATTTGATCATCCTGACTGGCGGTTGGATCAAACGACTCGTCCAATAAATCGGTTGGGATCAGTGATTCAAATCCTCGGCCTAATCCTTTTTTGACACTCACGAGATACGCTCCATCACCTCTTTTGCAAGAGATTTATAGGCGCGCGATCCTTTACTAAACTTGTCGTACACGCCGACAGGCAAACCGTGGCTTGGTGCTTCGGCCAAGCGAATATTACGTGGAATGGTCGTCGAAAAAACCTTGCCAGGGAAATGCTTTTTAATTTCAGAATGCACCTGTCCACTCAGCGTTGTGCGTGCATCAATCATAGTTGGCAATACGCCCAGCAGTTCAAGGGTTGGGTTCATTCCCTTACGCACCAACTTCATTGTCTCAAGTAGTTGGCCTAATCCCTCTAGCGCGTAAAACTCAGCCTGAACTGGCAGCAGCACATATTTAGCAGCAATCAGCCCATTCACTGTAAGCAAACTAAGGCTTGGCGGACTATCAATAATCACAATGTCATACCCTGCCTGGCTGGCTTCGATGGCAGTTTTTAAGCGCGAGAATCGCTTGTCGGCCTGAGCCAACTGTACTTCAGTATTGGCAAGAAGCGGCGTTGTCGGTGCTAAAAATAAGTTTTTATACGCCGTCGGAACGACGACGTTATCCAAAGTTGTTGTTTCCAAAACAACGTCTGCCATCGTGCCAGTTAACGCCTGTTTATCGATGCCAAGCCCGCTGGTCGCGTTGCCTTGTGGATCAAAGTCAACAAGTAGCGTCTTCTTCCCCATTTTTGATAGGAAATATGCCAGGTTAACCGCTGTCGTGGTTTTGCCAACTCCACCCTTCTGATTTGTCACTGAAATTACCGTCGCCACGTGTCTGTTTCCCTCTTCTCTTTTGATATAGTATACCACGAGCCTAAACAAAAATCCTCGCCAGAAGCGAGGATCATTTGTCTTTTTTGGAGCTATTTGATTGAAGTAATTTCAATCTTTGAGTACTTTTGGCGGTGACCGTTTTCTTTGTGAACACGCTTCTTTGATTTGTAGCGAATCACACGGATTTTTTCACCTTTTACCAAATCGTCGACTACCTTAGCGGTAACGACAACACCTTTGACAGTTGGCGTTCCGACCGAGATTTTCTCTCCGTCAATTACCAACAATGCGTCTAAAGTGAGCTCTTTAGTTCCTTCCTGGAGGAGGTCCACCAGTAGGGTCTCTTTCTCGGTGACAATAAATTGTTTTCCACCGATCTTCACGACTGCTTTTGTCATATTGTTCCTTTAACGTTTAACTAATCAATTGCCCATTGTAACAGATATGACGACTCGTGTAAAGATGCCTGGTCGGCTATATTTGTCCGCCACCCGTCGATACGACGATCAGCATAAATACACATACGATAATCGTCAGTGTATATGCAGCGTGGTGTCGCTTCCAACTATTACGAAATGATTTCGGTAACTTGTTTCGATAGTGATGCGTCACTAGTGCCACGATACCGATGACCACCAGAAGCGCCAACACGCCAAGTGTGACAGGGCTCAGCGATTGTAATGCACTGCCCACATAGGCAACGGGGTTTGAAATAC
>CALMQN010000089.1 GCA_937872185.1 uncultured bacterium | reverse complement strand
AAGTGGCAAGCCACACGCCGAAAAAGTAGGCAAGATTACTCGTGCTCAACTAGAAGAAATAGCTGAACTGAAAAAAGATCAGCTGAACGCAAATGACATGGAAGGCCGTGTCAAAGTAATTGCTGGTACTGCACGCTCAATGGGCGTCGAAGTCGAAGGCTAATTCACCATTCTATGAAAAGACCGCGATAGGCGGTCTTTTCTTTTTAGAGCGTTTATGCTATAATTAAGGTATAACAATCAATGTTGGGAGGCGTTAAAAGCGCCGCTACTACCACAGAAAGGGTTTACACCTATGGCTAAGAAAGCCGATTTATTGGTTGAAGCGAAAGCTTTAAACCTAGACGTTACTGACAAAAACACTATCTCACAGATTGAGATCGCTATTGCGAATGCAAAATCTGACGCTATAGACGCCGCAGCACCTGTTGCCGAAGTTGAGACAATTGAAGTAGTTGAAGAAGTAAAAACAGCTAAGAGCGGCAAGCGCAGCGAAAAAGCGCTTGCAGAAGCCGAAGCAAAGATTGAAAAAGAAGCACGCAAAGAAAGCGGCGATACGACACCGCAATCTGAAGAAGCTGAAGCTCGTTTGACAAAGGGGCCACGTCCTGTGACGCGTCCACTGATCGAACGCCGTGGCAAAGCGTACCGCAAGGTTGCAGAACTGGTTGAAAAGGACACTGTTTATTCACTTGCAGACGCACTTGAATTAGCGGTTAAAACAAACCCTGCAAAATTTGACGCCAGCGTTGAAGTTCACGTTAAATTGGGTGTTGACCCGCGCCAAGCCGACCAAAACATCCGTGCAACCGTATCACTACCAAACGGAACAGGTAAAACCATCCGTGTTGCAGTGTTTGCACCCGAAGCTGACCACGCAGGCGCAACCAAGGCCGGCGCTGATGTTGTTGGTGACGAAACATTTTTGGCTCAACTGGACAAAGAAGTCATCGATTTTGATATCCTGGTTGCGACACCTGCTTACATGCCACGTCTGGGTAAATACGCCCGTCTGCTTGGCCCACGTGGTTTGATGCCAAACCCAAAAAGTGGATCAGTCGCCGTTGACGTTGCCAAAGCCACCAAAGAGGCAAAGGCTGGTAAAGTTGAATACCGCGTCGACAAGCAAGCAATTGTTCACCTGAGCATTGGTAAAGTAAGTTTTGGCGCAAAAAGCCTGGCCGAAAACGCAAAAGCGTTCTTTGACAGCCTGCAAAGCCAAAAACCAACCAGCCTGAAATCTGCATACGTCAAATCAACCAGTATCAGTACCACACAAGGTCCTGGTATCAAGGTTGAGAACGTCGTTAACTAACAGAAATAAAAAAGCCTCAGCCCTTTCGGGCGAGGCGTGAGTCCAGCGAGAGGGCGACCAGTACGGTCGCCCTCTCTGCATGTCAGCGTCAGATAGTTGCCCACAACCGAAATAGCTGCGCGGGAACTGGATCGTCTTCGCGACGAACCAACTCACCAATCATCTGCTTCATGACGAGCGGAGTGATTCCGGTCAGAGCGGCACCATCGGCGATGATGGTGGGCAGTTCGGTATAGCGACGACGTCCCAGCAAAAGGTCGCTGACCGACGTTTGAGCGCACCCGACTGCATCTCCCATTTTACTCATGTGTTCCTTCCAGCCATGCCCGTGAGGGCATGAGGATTGATGTTTCGACCAAGCGGAATGCGGTCAATAACACCTTACATGATAGCTATTTCACCATATTATGTCAATATACGCTAGATCTAGGAACAATACTAGGCTTGGCACGCTAGACCTGGTGGCGTCAAAAAAACCATGCATTATTGACAACACTGTGTCCGTTTTGATATAGTAATGATTAGACATCACCAAAGACAGTAGCTGTGGTAACACTTAATTCGCTACCGAGGATCATGTAAAACATACATTTTTCGATAGAGTCTTTGGCAGTGCGAGGTCCAAAGACTTTTTCTTTGCCACGCGTTATATGCTGCCTGTGTCCGAACATTCACAACTTGGTCGAATATAACAATAATCAAAGGAGCACTTTTTACTATGGCAATTACCCGCGTAAAAAAGAACACTTTGGTTGCAGAGCTAAGCGACGTTTTGTCAAACGCTAAGATGACTGTGTTCGCACAGTATCAGGGTTTGAGTGTTGCCGATATTCAAGAACTTCGACGCGCCGCACGTGCCGCTGGCGTTACAATTACTGTCGTAAAAAACCGATTGGTCCGTGTTGCAATGGGGCCGTTAGACACCTACAAAGACACTGACACATCAGGACTAACGGGCCAGTTATTGTACGCAATCAGCACAACCGACGAAGTTGCTCCAGCGCAAGTACTGCATACGTTTGCAAAAACATATGCAGCGCTTGTCTTTGCTGGCGCATTTTCTGGCGATGGTGCATTGCTGAGTGCTGATGAGGTCAAATCTCTTGCCGGACTACCCAGCAAGAATCAACTTATCGCCGAAGTGGTGGCACAATTACTGTCACCTGTGCACGACGTTACAAACGCACTTTCAGGAAACCTTCACGGTCTTCTGGACGGCGTATCTGCAAAAGCAACCAATTAATTACAATAAGTTACCTATAAGGAGGCTATTATGGCTGACGTAAAGAAAATCGCTGAACAGTTGGTGGGACTAACTGTACTAGAGGTCAACGACCTTAAAACAATCCTAAAAGACGAATACAACATCGAGCCAGCTGCTGCAGCTGTTGCTGTTGCCGGCCCTGCAGTTGCTGCAGACGCTGCTGCAGCTGCTGATGACGCTAAGTCTGAGTTTACCGTTACTTTGAAAGAAGCCGGTGACCAAAAAGTTGCAGTCATCAAGGCTGTAAAAGAAATCACCGGACTTGGTCTTGGTGAAGCAAAGGCAATCGTTGACGGCGCACCTGCACCTGTTAAAGAAAAAGCCAACAAAGAAGAAGCCGAAGCTGCCAAGAAACTGCTTGAAGAAGCAGGCGCAACTGTCGAACTTAGCTAATTCTAATACCATATATTCGATCAGTGAATCAATTCGCTTAATACCACCCATCATGGGTGGTATTTTGTTTAGGCAAAATATACAACGCTTTGCATGCTACTACTGAAATTGGTGTGGAAAACCAGATGAATATACCTAACTAAACTGATGCGGCTTGAACCCGGCGATCATCAGCGAGGTGCCAGCCCAACCGATGCGTTGTGGTCACATGGCGCAGCAGTCTCAGAATCAAGCATGCTCTTGTCCTACCATAAGCAGTTCTGTATGATTACTGCATGACATCAATCAAAAAATCCAACAAGCTAAAAATATTTCTGCCACTTACTCTAATAAGTGCCTCTATCGTCGCGCTCTCATCTATCGTGGCCCTCGTTAGTGCCAATAGTGCATCAGATACCCCTGGGCAAACTAACGTCTATCTGACCGTACTTTCAACTCTGTATTTACTAGCGTTTCCGATCCTTTACGTATTTACGCCGCTGTTGGTGCACGCACTTTCGGTAAAAAATAACGAAAAGTCAGGGACGCAAATTGTGCTCGATGTGCTTAGTTCGATCGCGATTATTACGTTGCTGCTATGTACGAATGGCCTGGTAACGCTGTTAATGGGTCCGCCCAGCACGCCAAGCAATGATACGGCAGGATTTGCGGTGTTTTTCTTCTTTTTGCCAATCGCTGCGATTGCATCAACTTTTTTGATCGTATCAACAATCATGACACTTGTCCGCTGGAAGAAAAGCGGCGTTGCGTTGACGGCAAAAGTAATCAACATCACATCGCTTGCGAGCCTGCTTACTTACTGGGCCGTTTTGATCGCTTGGTACGCCGGCGCGTTCATTAAATAGGCCAGCCCCTGCTTGCTTCTCTCGGCAAAGATATTTGACAAAAACGGGCATGATTGGTATATATAAGGGTAATACCACCCAAAAATAGACAAAAGGAAATTGCGAGTGACCATGTCTGAATTACCAGAAAAACAAGTGAAGCGCTTACATGCGCTTATCCAAGAAGCAGAAACAAACCTAGCAGCTGCCAAAGAGCTGTTGATTAGCATTATCGGTGATGACGGTACCGTATTAACACCGCGAAACAGCAACGCTGAAGACGCCGGTGGAAAAATTGTCGAAGGCGTGTTTGATGGCCAAAAGATGGCCGGTCCTGATGGCAAAGAATACCCTGTACCCGCAAACTATGCCAGTAAATCAAAATTAGTCGAAGGCGATATCTTAAAGTTGACCATTGCCGATGACGGTAGCTTTATTTACAAGCAAATTGGCCCCACCGAACGCCGCCAAATCATTGGTACGTTGGTACAACATGACGGCGCTTATTACGTCGAGGCAAACGGCCGCGAATTCCGCATTTTACTTGCCAGCGTGACGTATTTCCGCATCGCTGTCGGTGACCAAGTCACCATTATCGTCCCTGC
>CALMQN010000088.1 GCA_937872185.1 uncultured bacterium | reverse complement strand
GCCGTCTTTGTATTTAACGTGAACTTCGTTACCGTCGGCACGAACAACTTCACCTGGGCCATCAGCCAACACAAGCTGGCTTGTGTTACGAGCGATCTCTGCTTCGATACCGGTACCAACAACAGGTGCAGTTGGCGTCAACAGTGGTACTGCTTGCTTCTGCATGGCAGAACCAGTCAGTGAACGGTCAACACGGTTTTTCTCGATGAATGGAATCAGCGCAGCGCTTGATCCAAGAATCTGCTTGTGGGCAGCGTCAACGTAGGTAACTTCCTTGGCGTCAACTTGCTCTGGCAACAGTCCGTTACGGGCGCTCACGCGCTCGTCAACAAATGATCCATCGGCTTTCAGTTTTGCACTTGCGTCTGCAATCACTTCAGTAATTTCCTGTGAGGCGTCCAAATAGACAACTTCATCAGTCACTTTTCCCTTTACGACACGAAGGTATGGCGTTTCGATAAAACCATACTCGTTGACTCGTGCGTACGCAGCCAAGTTAAGTACCAATCCAATGTTGGCACCTTCTGGCGTTTCAACCACACACAAACGTCCGTAGTGTGTTGGGTGTGCATCACGAACGTCAAACCCAGCACGCTCGCGTGAAAGTCCACCAGGACCCATTGAGCTAAGACGACGTTTGTGTGACAGTTCGGCAAGTGGGTTTACTTCGTCCATCAGCTGTGACAGCTGTGAGCTTGCAAAGAACTCGCGAACGGCAGCAACAACAGGACGAGCATTAATCAGCTGACCTGGCGTCACGTTTTCGATGTCAGACATTGACATACGGTCCATGGCGTTACGTTGCATGCGCAGCATACCAACGCGGAATTGTCGGGCGACTAATTCACCGACCAATTTAACGCGGCGGTTTGATAGTGCGTCGATATCGTCTGCCAACTCTTGTGAGTTGTTCAAGCGAATGATTTCTTTAACGATCGCAATAAGGTCCGACAGTTGGAAGACACGGTTTTCAGTCGTGTTTGGCACGTCAAGAGCCAAGCGTTGGTTCAATTTGTAGCGACCAACACGGCTGTAATCAAAGCGCTTGAAATCAAAGAACATGCGTTCAATCATTGAGCGCGCGTTATCAACAGTAGCCAGATCACCAGGACGAAGACGGCGATAGACTTCAATCAACGCTTCGTTTGTCCCACGGGCTGGGTCTTTATCTAGTGTGGCATCGATGTATTTGACTTCACCTGTATCAACATCAGCAAAGAGGGCCTTGATTTCAGATGTTTTGTTGTGGCCAAGGGCACGGAATAATGTGGTGATAGGAAGTTTACGACGGCGATCGATCTTCACATAAATGGCACCGTTACTTGCGGTTTCAAATTCCAACCATGCACCACGGCCTGGAATCAGTTTTGCACCGTAAAAATTACGCGTTGCGGCTTTGTCGGCGGTAAAGAAAACACCGGCGCTACGAATCAACTGTGACACAACGACACGTTCGGTACCGTTAATGATAAAAGTACCACGGTCAGTCATCCATGGGTAATCGCCCAGGTAGATTTCTTGTTCTTTGACTTCACCGGTGACTTTGTTCGTCAATTCGACATTAGCGTGCAGGGGCGCGTCGAACGTCAAGTTGTTTTCTTTGGCGTCTTGCTCGGTCGTCTTTGGATCTTGAAACTTGTATTCCTTGAATCGCAGTGCCAATTTTTGACCAGTATAGTCATCAATCGGGTTCAACTCCGCAAAAATCTCACTTAGGCCAGTTTCGACGAATTCACGCCAGCTGTCCTTTTGGTGAGCAATTAAGTTTGGTAAAGGCAATGCCGTGTCATCTTTGGTAAAGAAAACACGCTTCGCAGTATCTGGCTTAGTCTTTGCCATATATTTGCAATGCTCCTCGCATAAATTGTATTTGGTTGATAGGGGTCTTTGGCGCCGAAGATTCCCTGAGCAATGGTTGTTCCGCTTGCAAAATGCCACGATTGCATGCAGACACAAGTAACCAAAGCTGCTCTACTTCTTGATACCTATTGTGATCCAGTTGACAGTAATAGTCAAGTATAATAAATGCAAATGTTGCCTTGGGGGCCAAAGGGTTTAAAACAACCCGCAGGTGCCAGAACGTTCACAGTAGTGAACGGGCACCTGCGGGACACTTCTACGCCACTATCACGCACGACTCTTCATGACGCCAACATACATGCTGATTGCACACACCATCATGATGGGCGCAACAACAAATCCTGCAAGCGGCCACAGCACTCCAAGTGCCTGCTCATACGTGATCTCGTATACGTATGGGGCAAGCCAGCTAAAGCCGCGAGCTACTTCATAGCCCGCAAATATTCCTATGCTGACCCAGATCAAAAGAACGAAGACAAGCGTCAGGCGGCCTTTTGTTGATGATCGGAAAAAACGCAGCGGCCTTCGAATAATTCGTGAAAGCGTTGATGCCTGAGAAGTTGCGTCCACCTTGTCCTCCTTTCTGTCGGGGTAAGGAATCGGTAGATGTGGGTATCTTACGCTAAGATACGGGTGCCGTCAACGAGCACACTATGCTTTTGTAATCACTTCGTCGATCAGACCATATGCCTTGGCTTCGTCTGCGCCCATCCAAAAATCGCGTTCCATATCGGCCGTTATCTTGGCAAGCTTTTGTCCGGTGTGTTTTGCCATAATCTCCGCAAGGCGCTTTTTCAAAAGCAAACCTTCTTTAAGTGAAATCTCTTGATCGGTAATCTGACCCTGTGATCCACCGTGTGGCTGGTGCATCATGACACGTGCGTTTGGTAACATCGAACGTTTGCCTTTCGCTCCAGCCGCCAAGATCACCGCACCAAAACTAGCCTGCAACCCAATGCCAATCGTCTGCACGTCAGGGCTAATGTACTGTATTGTGTCATAGATCGCTAAGCCGTCATATACACTACCCCCAGGGCTGTTGATGTATAGTTTTATGTCTTTTTTTGGATCTTCGTATGCCAAATGCAGCAGCTGCGCAACAATAATGTTAGCCGTGTGCTCATTCACATCTTCGCCCAAAAAGATAATACGTTCACTTAAGAGGCGCGAGTAAATATCAAAGGCACGCTCGCCGTCTGATGATTTTTCAATAACCGTTGGGACTAGGTAAGATGACGTCTTTTTCATATATCCAGTGTATATAAAACTAGCACTCGTTGCAAGTGAGTGCTAAATGGAAAGCCCTCCATTTCAGGAGGGCAGTGAATCCGATAGGGGCCCGTAGGCTCATCCTTGGCTCGGGCCATGTGACGGCGACGACTCTTCCGCGATACTCTAGGGGCCGTTAGGCTCATCCTAGCGCACAATCGTCGCCGTCACTGGCAATATGAGGGCGGCCGGCTCTCATCTTCTTGGGCTCCTTTACGGGGGAGCACCAAGGTCGCAGCCAGTTGATGCCCATGACGGACAACCTCTGGAACCTGCAAGTGGCATGTGGTGACGGACGAGTCCAAGGACTGCGCTCCAACAGGAGTCGCCCGTCACCACTCCCCTGAAGATAGGCACCGCATGTTGCTACACAGGCGCTTACCCGGCATATCTTCAGGCAACGACCAGGCGGACGGGGGGGTCCATTGATCCTGGTGTTGTACGTTTAAGATGCTGGTCGGACCCGATTCCGACCAGCACCACACCTTCCCTGTGTCACGTCGGTGTGAGCGTCAGTGATTACGGTGAGTGTTACTTTAGAATATAATACAAAACACCCTTTATGACAAGGGTGCTCTGTAAAATACCAATGTTACCAGATACTATTTCGTGTTTAAATCAACCAATCGATCAACCGTTTTTTCGGTTAATAATCTGTTGGCAATGTCACGACGAACTTCAGGATTATCAAACTGTGCTAGTGCATCTGTATTGTTAGCATTGTGTTTGGTGCAATGCAACGTGGGCATCCGGCTCGGCACTAGTCGCTTCAATTTTCTCTAACTTGCTCAACTCTGCCAGGACCAATCCTGCCTTAACTCGCTTGATGGCAGTCGGTTTGACTTCTTTTGCCAGCCATTCGTCCTTATCTTTAAACTTCTGCGTCGTCAGATACTGGTCAATCGTCAAGCCTTGGTACATCAAATTACGTTCAAAATCTTGTTCGATCGATTTTTCTTGATCAGCGATCAAAATTTCGGGCGTCGGAACCGTACTGACTTCAATCAGTTGACCGACCAGGTCGTCTTTTAGTTTTTCCCGATTGTCGCGCTCTTTTTGCTCAATCAGTTCACGCTTAATGTCAGCTTTCATTTCGTCAGCTGACGTAAATGGACCGACCTTTGCAGCGAACTCGTCGTCAATGGTCGGCAGTACAACTTCTTTAACGGTCTTTAGCGTGGTGGTGAAAGTCACCTTTTGACCTTTTAAATCTGCGACGTGGTAATCGTCAGGAAATGCCAAGTCCAAGTCAAACGTCTCGCCGGGTTTTTTACCAATAATGCCTTCTTCAAATCCAGGGATAAACGACTGACTACCTATAGTCAGTGCGTAGTCAGTCCCTGTGCCACCGTCAAACGCAACCCCATCGCGCGTTCCAACAAAATCTATAACGGTCTCGTCACCAGCCTTAACCGGTCGTGTGACTTCCTTTTTATCCGCCATACCTTGCTTCATGCGATCAATGACGACGTCAACTTCTTTGGCAGTAACGGTTACTTTTTCTTTTATTGCCTTCAGCTTCTTATAATCGCCAAGGGTAATTTTTGGCAGTATCTCAGCCTCTGCCGTAAACTCTAATGTCTCGCCTGGAACGAATTTCTTTACTTCGACTGCAGGTCGATCAAGCACCTGAATCTTCTCACTTAAAAACGCCTCGGCAACGGCCTTGCTGACAGCATTGTCTATAATGCTCTCTTGCAATGTTTGCGGGTCAACGTTTTTGGCAACGACAGCGATTGGCACTTTGCCCTTGCGGAAACCCGTAACTTTCATGTCTTTGGATAGTTTCGATAATGCCACTTGTTCGGCAGCGGTCAGTTCAGGTACGCCCAGCGCAATGGTCAGTTCAACTTTGGTGTCAGATAGGTGTTTAATGGTGGTTTTCATACTCAAACGAGTATATCAACACTTTGCGTCTATACCAAATCGTCCAGTGGATCGGCCTCAGCCACGCGTCGGCGATCTTTAATCACGCTCACAATACGCGAAAATCCAAGCTTTTGCTCTTCGGTGCTACTGGTATCTTTCACGGTATACACTTCAGATTTCACTTCGTCTTCGCCAATAAATAAGATATAAGGAACCGATTTTTTAACAGCAGTTTTGATTTGCTTATCAAGCTTACGATCAGTAATATCAAGTTCTACGTTGACGCCTTCGTTCCTCAGATCACGGGCTAATTTGGCAGCCGCTTTAGAAACATCGCCAAGTACCACAATATATACGTCCGTTGTCGAACCAAGCTTTGGTAACAATTTATGAACCGCCAAAAAGTTTTCGATTGTTGTGCCGCCCTGCGCCATACCAACAGCCGATATTGGTTCGGCACCGAATAATCCAACCAATCCGTCGTATCGTCCACCACCCAGTACCGATCGGTTGTTGTCCGGGTCCATGTCAAAAACTTCAAAGACTGTGCCTGTGTAATAATCCAAGCCTCGCATCAATGTAATGTCAAAAATTGCGCTTTTAACGCCGCCGCGCTCAAGTAACGTAAACAGTTCTTGCACTTCTTCAACCACACTGCTATTACGAATTTCTACCGGCAGCTCGGCCATGCTTTTTGCGTTTAGTAGCGCGTCAATCTTTGGCAGGCCTTCTATAGCCGCTTCACCCAAAATCTCGCGTGCTTGATCAGAAAACTCAACGCTGCCAATTTTATCCTTGCGATCAAACAATTTGACCATCAGTTGCGCTTGCACGGCATCAAGCCCCAGATACTGCGCCATCATAAAGTTAATTAGTTTACGGTTATTGATCTTGATGACAAAATCTTTATCTTTGGCTCCGAACGCTTTCATGACACCATCGGCCATCATAATCACTTCAGCCTCACCTGCAATTTCATCAACACCAAACATATCAACGTTCAGCTGCCAAAACTCACGCTCTCGGCCGCGCTGTGGACGTTCGTATCGCATAAAGTTCGCGATACTGTAAAGACGCGCAGGGTACGCCAGCTCTTGGCGACGTGCAGCAACCATACGACTAATCGTCGGTGTCATTTCAGGACGAATCGCCACAATACGGCCACCACGATCGGTAAAACTATATGTCTGTTCGTTGGCTAACTCTTGGCCACTTTTTGCAGCGTAAATATCCAGCGGCTCAAGCGTTGGTGCACCGTACTCTTCATATCCAAATCGTTCAGATACCTGGCGCCACACAGCGAAGATATAGTTTTGAACGCGCTTGTCTTCGGGATAGTAGTCGCGTGTGCCTTTGTATGGTTGTGACGATAGTGCGCTCATTAGGGTTATTGTCTCATTTTTACTGCCGCGTGGCAAGTTGACCATGATTATCGTT
Source organism: uncultured bacterium (assembly GCA_937872185.1). Lineage (GTDB taxonomy): Bacteria > Patescibacteriota > Saccharimonadia > Saccharimonadales > Saccharimonadaceae > UBA1547. Next base: position 1,725 of record CALMQN010000088.1, on the reverse strand, counting down.
CGGGCTGCTGTGGCCGCCTAGGCGCGCGGTCACACTCCCCTTCACAATCGCTAGCGTATGGACATCGTACTCAGCACGTAAACTCGGATCTTTCTGCAGTACTTTCTGCTCGCGATCAACCACACGTTTCATGTCGCCAAGCGATGCCATGTGCGCTGTTTGCAGTTCAACAAAGAAAAGATCTGGCGGTAATGGTCTTCCGGGATCAAAATATTCGGACGAAGGAATCGACGACATAATATCATCAACTTTATCCAGACTTGCACCCGGAAGAGGCCTCATAAACAACCTCAGCGTCCGAGCATCAGGGGCGACTCGTTCCAAACTGACGGTTGCATCGGTACCAATGCGCAGACGACGTAGTTTTTCAAACTTGTCGATCGCCTGTTTGACACTGCCATGGCGTTCGACTTCGGTCTCATCATACACATCCTGTGCAATGAGGCGTCGTCGATACGATGAAAACAAAAGAGCCGCACGAAGCGACTCTCGGGTACGTCGATCAACTTTGCTGGGGTCAAGAAGGTCAATGACAAGATTGCGAATACGTTCACCGGGTGTAAACGTTGCCCGTATTTCGACTGCTGGCGATGGTCGAGGCATTTCGCTCATGCTTACAGTATGACACGCTATATTTAGCGTTTCAATACATGTTGTGCATTCCACGCATAGAGTACGATGCCCGATGCCACGCCAACATTAACTGAACGAGTCGACCCAAACTGTTCGATCATAACCATACGCTCACTTACCGCTATCATCTCGTCACTAAGGCCTGGGCCCTCGCCCCCAAACACAAGCACGCACTGCTTGGGCAGATCAGTATCGGCAAGCCCTACGGCGCCCGGTAAATTATCAATAGCGATAATGCGCTTGCCCAATTCGCCCATGCGTTTTGTAAACGCCTCAACAGTCGCGTGATGTTCGACATGCATGTAAAGATCGGTTACCATGGCCCCTCGCTTGTTCCAGTGGCGCTTACCGATGATGTGAACCCCGGCGACGTTAAAAGCATTAGCGTTCCTGACGATCGTCCCAATATTCATGTCGTGCTGCCAATTTTCGATCGCTACGTGGACCGAGCTTCTGGTGTTGTCCAAGTCAGCCTTAATGGCTTCGACCGTCCAGTACCGATACTTGTCGATTACGTTTCGGCTGTCGCCATTTTCAAGCAACTCCGGGTCATACTGAAGCCCACTTGGCCAAGGCTGGGGATGTGGTGGCACGCCGACTAACGGATCATTCATGCCCTTACTATACCGTACGTTGTATACTGGTTGATAATGACCTCTCGATTTGCCCTGTTTGAAACCGACAAAATTAGTAAGCGCTTTGCGCCTGACGCTGGCGTGCCAAAGGGCGTCAAACCTAATTACAACATCAGCCCAGCACAATTAGTGCCAGTAATCGTCATGCGTGGTGGAACGCGGCAGATCGAAACAATGAAATGGGGGTTTATCGCACCGGGCGCCAAAGATGCAAATGCGGTCTTTCGCTACAAAACCCACATTGCTCGCTCAGAGGGCATCTTTGATAAACCATCGTGGTCCGGCGCCATCCGAACCCAGCGTTGCCTAATCCCGGCCAATGGATGGTACGAATGGCGCAACAACGAAACGGACAAAACGCCTTACTTCATTCGCCCTAACGGCGAAACACCCTTTGCCTTTGCCGGAATCTACGACAGCTGGACCGACCCTGACGGTACAGTGTGGGGAATGTGCG
>CALMQN010000087.1 GCA_937872185.1 uncultured bacterium | reverse complement strand
CACAGGCGCGGGCTTGCTTGAGGCCGAAGATCCAGAGCTCGTGAAGGGCTGCCTTGAAAGTCATATGCCCAGTATAACGTATCAACCCTGCGCGGGTGACGGATCTTGACCTTTTGCCTGTTTTTGGCGGGCTACTATGCTACTATCTGCACATTCTATGGCCAAAAAACACAGCACTACGGCGCTTACCGCCGAACAAAAAGCGGCACAAGACGCACGCTTTGCCCAAGGGCATGAGTATGACTACGTGATTATCGGCAGTGGTAATTCGTCCTTGGTCGTGAGTTCGCTTTTGGCGAATAAAGGTTATAAAGTTTGTATTTTAGAAGCGCACGATATCCCGGGTGGCTATGTTCAGTCGTTTAAGATGGGGGATTTTTATTTCTGCGGCCAGGTGCACTATATTTGGGGCTGTGGTCCAGGTGGTAAGATTTATGAATTTTTGAAACGCATTGGTCTTGAAAAAGATATTACGTTTGAATTGATGGACCCAAAGGGCTATGACGTCATGTCAATGCCAGATGGTAAGCGCGTTGGGATCCCTTATGACTTCGGGAATCTCGTGAAAAATATCGAAGAAGCGTATCCAGGCCAGGGTGCGGCCGTGAAGAAATTCACCGACAAGATCATGGCGGTGCGCAAAGAGTTTGCGCATTTGCCAGCTCGCACGTGGACGATTAAGGACTACGCGACAACCTGGTACAAGGTCTTGAATTTGATCAAATACCAAAACGCTACCGTGCAAGATTTGTTTAACGAATGTGGTGTTGCTCGTGAGTCGCAAGATGTGTTGATGGCAGGCGCGGGTGACTTTATGGAGTGTGCTGAAAAACTCTCCTTCTTTGCTTTTGCTGGTTTATTTGGTGGCTATAATACGGGTTCGTATTATCCGACCAAGCATTTCAAGTACTATGTTGATCGCTTGGTGCAATTCATCACCGACAAGTCGGGTTGCCATATCTATTATGAAACCCTGGTGACAAAGATCGTGACCAAGGACGGCAAAGTACAACACATTGAAACTAAGGACGGTAAAGTCTTTAAGGGGAAGAACTATATCTGTAATGCCGACCCTGCACTCGCCGCAAAACT
>CALMQN010000086.1 GCA_937872185.1 uncultured bacterium | reverse complement strand
TGTCGAATCCACTGATTTTGGGCATCATGACGTCGCTGACGATCAGTTGTGGGCGTTCTTTGATGGCCATGGCAAGGGCTTCTTCACCATCACCGGCAGAGACAATGTCATAGCCTTCGGCTAACAGACGGACGCCGTAAATTTCGCGTAAGCTTTTGTCATCTTCGACGAGTAGGATTTTTGTCATAATTTACCTTTATTGTACCCGAGGGCTGTTAAAAATACTATACTTCTTGTGCTTGTGGGCCATCGCGTACAGGGATGGACACACTGGCCGGGCGCTCGGCTGGGGCCACGGGGGCGCTAGGGCTGGTGCCGACCGCTACCGGTGGTGTGCCAGCAGTAGCGTCTGGCAAGGCTGACTCGGCTGCTGATTGCGCGGCGACCATTTCCTTTAATTTGGCAACATGGGCAGCAATTTGTTCGGGGGTCAGGCTTTCGCCGCGTGGCACAGTGGTTGCGGCTGCACTTGTCGTGGGCGCTGCTGCATCACTGGTTGGTGCCGGATCGGTTACTCGCGGCGTCGTGACGGGTTCGGCCACAGGGATAAAGGCATTTGGTGTCACTGGCTGAGCAGCCTGTTTGGCCTGCTCTTCGATCAGTGCTGTTGCCTCCTGGCTGCTAATACGGGGCAGCTCTAGGTAAAAGGTGCTGCCCTTTTTGTATTCGCTTTCGGCCCAAATACGGCCCCCCATGGTTTCGGCTAAGCGGCGGCACAGGTACAGCCCCAGTCCGGTGCCACCAATTTGATTGGTTTCGGCGTTATTGACGCGGTAAAACTTTTGGAACAGATGTGGCATGTCTTCGGTTGGGATGCCGATACCGCTGTCTTTGACGCTAAGGACGATTTTGTCGTCGGTCCCGCTGATATCAACGACCACCTCACCGGTTGGGGTGTACTTGATGGCATTTTCGGTCAGGTTGTTGATGACTTCGCGGATGTGATCGTTATCCAGATTGACGTGATATACCGGGGCAACGTGTTTGACACCGTCATCTGGGTTGGGTTTAAAGACCAGGCGGAGGCCTTTTTCGGTCGCCTTTTCTTCTAGCCCCTGAATAATATCGTGTGTATAGGCCATAATATCAACGACTTTGGGGTTGTTAGACAGCCGGCCATCTTCGGCTTTTGATACGTCTAACAGATCCTGAAACAAACGACCCAGGTGCTGCGCCGATTCGTGGGCTTTCATAATAAAATCACGAGCTTTGTCGTCGATCTGTGCGGTGTTGGGGTTGAGAGCCAGGCCCAGGTAGCCTTCGATTGATGCCACGGGTGTGCGCATTTCGTGGCTGGCGGTGCTGATAAATTCGGCCTGTTCGCGTTCTTCGGCCTTTTCTTTCGTGATGTCACGAAACACAATAATGGCGCCCTTGCCCATGTCGCCAATTGGTGATGCCACCAGCGAGCCCATGATCTTTTTGCCACTGTGCGTGATGATTGTCAGGTCGTTATCGCGAATCTGTTGGTTGGTATTTAACACTTGTTGAATTGGGTCGGCCGTTAGGTCAAGCGGCTCGCCTTTTTGATTGGTCAATTGCAAAACAGATTTGTAGCTGAGCGCCAGGGCGTCTTGTTTGCCCCACCCAATGATGCGTTGCGCCGCCGGGTTGATCAGTTGCACGATGCCCTGGCTGTCGATAGCCATGACGCCGTCACCGATGGCGTTAATGACTACTTCTGACTGCGTGGCGACCTGGGACAACTCGTTCGCCAAGTCTTTATAGGCGCGGTCCCCTGCGTCGGCTTCGATGTGACCCGATTTGTTATGCCAGACGATAAAACTGGCGATCAGCGGCAAAATGCCGGCAAAGGCCACAACAACAATTAATTCGACGCCCAAGTGGCCACGTAGGTATTCGCCTGCCACAAAGGCACCGACCGCGATTAGCAGCGGAATCAGCCCCCAGACGCCAAAGATACCGGCAAAAACGGCCACCAGCATCCATAGTGCGATGAACGGTGACGTGGCGCCACCAGTGGTGACGATAAGTGCGCCGGCCGTTCCCGCCAGCAACAGATAGACCAAAAGTGACCCGGGCAGTGATGCTTTTTTAGGGATCCATATATACGATACAAAGCTGATGATTGATGTGGCGCTGGCCAAAATCAAAACAGCTGGTGCGACCAGTAGCGATTCACTGACGACCATGCCACCGACGAACGGCAGAAAATACAATATGACGACGCCAAACGACAGCAAAAGAGTCGCCTCACAGATACGGCGATGCCAAAATCGAGTTAACGCGACTGGTTGAATGTTGCCCCCTACTCCTGCGACGTTATGTTAGGGCATATTATGACGATTATGGTTTGTTTTTACAAGTGGTCGGCAATAAAAAACCCGGCACGTGGCCGGGTTTTTTGATGAGGGGTTTCCTAGATCTTTGATTCTTCGATGTCCAGTTCGACACCGCCAGATGTTGTGACAACTAGGTTGGCAACCAATGCGATGACCGCGCCGTACAACCAGCCGACGACATAGGCAAATAGTGGCACGAGGATGATTGATCCGACGATAACGCCGACAACCAGTAAGATATTGCCAATAACACCGTAATCGCCGCTGTTAACGACTGTGATGCTGCCGCTGATAGCGATGGCAACGCCCAAGAATACGCCCAAAATTGCGTTCCAGGTGCCGATCAGGTTGGCAAATGACATAATGCCAATGTGTTTAATAGTAATTCGTTTCATGATTTCTCCTCTGCTCACCCGATTAGTGCTGATAAGCTCACGATACCCTCAGCCGTGGTTTGTGTCAAGCTTGCGTGGGTGATCACAACCTTAGAACAGGGAGAGAGCTATGGTTTGCATTAGGCGTTATCTTAGTGTCTAGTAACTGTTATAATAAGTGTATGACATTCGAT
>CALMQN010000085.1 GCA_937872185.1 uncultured bacterium | reverse complement strand
CATGCGTCACCTCCCAGTGAGTCGTTGAGTCTACGGTATTATTACACTTTTTAGCTGAAAAAGCAATCCATATAGAAAGGGAAGGGCCCCGCCGCGTATGCGGCAGGGCCCGGGTGTCATGGGCGGACGAGAGTCGGACGGCGCAGCTTGGCAGCTGCAATCATCGCGATTCGTTCGGTACGTGGTCTGTTGCCGATTGCTCTAACAACATGAACCATGTCATCCATGACTGTAGGGTCTGTTGGCGTCCCCTTGCGGAGTGCTGCCATGCCGTCGCGCGCTGATTGAATCATGGCGTCGGCGAAATCCCCCGATGTGAGTAGTGCCTGAACGGCGGACGGAATGTCCTGTTCGGTGGCTTCCTCTGTTTGCTTCATCTTAACCCCCTTGGTCTATGTGAGATGAGCATATATATTATAGCATAAGCTTTATAAAAAATCAATACCCTTTGAAAAGGAAAGACCCGCCACTGGTGTGTGGCGGGGTTGTTCTTCCTCCCTTGACGGTTATTGGCCGAGTGCTGCGTGTTGGGCACGCAGTTGATCGATGTCGTCGAGGAGACCGACCAGTCCTTGTGACTGAGCGATGTCCCAGGCTTCGTCGAGTGCATCGTGCATGTCGTCGAGCCGAGCCAGCCGCTGAAGCACATGTGCTTTGCGGATTAGCATCGCTCCGTATACTGCACCGTCGATGCCGTCGAAGCGGGCTGCCTGTTCGTATAGCAAAACAGCGGTGTCGTATTGGCCGTGATCGTAGGCCAGGTCGGCTTGGGTGCGAAGGTCAGCGAGGGATAGTGCGGGCGGGTCGGTGTTGATTGCAGCGTGGGCGTTAGCCATGGCAAGCCTTTCGTTTCGGGATGAGAAGGAACTGGGTACGGACTATACAATGCATCCCTTGTAAAGTCAAGCGGTCGGAGAGGGTTGCTGTGGTATAATAACCCTTAGTTATGAGCGACAAAAACACGAAGAATGAAAAAATGGAGGCGATCGTTAGTTTAGCGAAACGCCGCGGATTTATATATCAGGGAAGCGAAATATATGGAGGCCTATCCGGCACCTGGGATTACGGGCCACTTGGCGTCACGCTGAAGCGCAAGATCATGCAATTGTGGTGGAAAATGTTTGTGGAAGACCGCGAAGACATGTACGGTGTTGATGCGGCGATTTTGATGAATCAGCGCGTATGGAAGGCAAGTGGGCATGTTGATACGTTTACCGACCCGTTGGTTGAAGATTTGGAAACAAAGCAGCGTTTCCGTGCCGACCATTTGTTGAAGGATGCAGGGCATGCGGTCGATGGATTGAGCCTAGCTGATATGACCAAGTTGATTTGTGATAACGATGTCAAAAGCCCGAACGGTAACGAGCTGTCGGATGTACGAACGTTTAACATGATGTTTAAAACGACCGTTGGCCCAATTGATGACGAGGCAAGCATCAGTTATTTGCGCCCAGAGACTGCACAGGGTATTTTTACTAATTATAAAAATGTCGTCGATAGTTTTTACCCAGATTTGCCGTTTGGCTTGGCTCAGCAAGGCAAGGCGTTTCGTAATGAGATTTCGCCACGTGATTTTATTTTTCGTTCGCGCGAGTTTGAACAAATGGAAATCGAATACTTTATTGATCCAGTCACGTGGGAAGCTGAGTTTGAAAAGTGGGTAGCGCTGGTCCACGCATGGACGGATGCACTGGGACTGCCTGCTGAGAATGTGCACGAGCTGGAAGTTGAGGAGGCCGACCGCGCGCACTATAGCAAACGGACTGTCGATTTTGAGTTTGATTTTCCGATTGGTCGCGAAGAGTTGTTGGGACTGGCGTATCGTACTGATTTTGATTTGCAAAACATTGCACGCGAAGCGGGTAAGAACATGGAATATACCGTTAAGGGAACCAACACAAAGTTTGTCCCGCACGTGATCGAACCATCATTTGGTGTTGAACGTGCGCTGATGGCGGTGCTGTCGGCAGCGTATACCGAAGACGAAGTAAACGGTGAAGCACGCGTGTATTTGAAGCTGCCAGAGCATTTGGCACCAGTCAAATATGCCGTATCGCCGCTGTTAAAGAACAAACCAGAGTTGGTCGCAAAAGCCCGCGAAGTATATGACATTTTGAAGAAAAAGAACGGCAACGTTATGTGGGATGATAACGGCAATATTGGTAAACGCTATCGTCGCCAGGACGAAATTGGTACGCCGTACTGCGTCGTGATTGATTTTGACACGCTGGAAGATAACGCAGTGACGATACGTGAACGTGATACGACCGAACAAAAACGAGTTGCAATAAGCGAGCTATAGATGACAAAGCGTGTTGTCGTTAACGACAAAATGCAGCAGGGCTATCAGTATGAGTTGACCGCGCTGATGGGTGAGGAGTTTGACCCTGCATTTAAACCCGAGCTGACACCGAAGGAAATGTTGGCACTGGGTGTTTTTGGCGGGGTATATATGCGTGATTGTCGGAATGAGTTTCCGGCGGATTGGTTTGAAAATGCGCGCCTGGCACCAGACAAACGTGACGGCATGTTGAACTATTTTCAGATTAATGCCAGTCAGCCACTGGCAGAGTGGGTGCGCAAGGGCTGGATATATGACGATGATCCGCGCGGGTGGTTTCAGTGGTATTGCCGGTATTATATGGGGCGTCGTATTACTGACGAAGATCAGCGACAGATCAAGCGCTGGAAAAATATGACCAGGCACATTGCACAGGTCAAGAAATACTGCGCACCAGGTGATTTGGCGTGTCGACGCCGCCAGCGTCAGGCAATTTTGCACTGGGCGTATGACAGTCGCAAGATATAGTGTTTTCGGTTGCAATATCGCCATCTGCGAGATAGCATAGAGAGCAATGAGTGTGTATTCTGATGACGAAGGCAAATTGTTTGCACGGTTGAGCGCTGAAACGCGAACGGATGAATCGTCTGTATTTATGGCATTGATGGCGCAGCGCCGCGATGACATATTGATCGAGCTGATTGCGGATCTTGACCGTAAGGGCATTGAATTTAGTTTTAGCAAGCCTGGACAAGTACGTCGTATGCAGCGTAACCTAAGGCAAAGATTGGCCGACGAGGCACCAATTATAAAGGGTGCGCCGCAGGTGGGTGACATTGTGACCGTTGGCGGTGTTGGGATGGTGCAGGTATACGACGATGCGTATAAGCAGTGGAGTACGATCATCATCGATGATGATCGAAGCGTCACCGGTATTGTGATGGGTACGGATGTTGCTGATTACGTTGACGAGGCTTATTTGTATGTACTGCCTGAAACTGATGACGAAGGAAACGAGTTGAACCAGATATATACAGATGATTATTATCGACCACTGGGTGTCCACGTTGTGCTGAGTGATTTTATTTTTGACACGCCACCAGGCCTACCCATAGGCGCTGTTGTTCGACAGGTCCATGTGCCGCTTCATTATAGTGATATGGATATTACTATTGTTGCCAGCGGCGATTTGTAGCGCAATACACCATTTAGTGCGAGCGGTGTATACTGAAGGCATAATAAGGAGTGTATATGATTGAAGTTAACTGGATCGCAATCGTTTTAGCGGCATTATCAGCAATGATTGTCGGGAGCATATGGTATGGTCCGGCATTTGGAAAGCCATGGGCAAAGTTAGCGAACGTCAAGAAAGACCCGAACTTTACAACGCGTAAGGCAGTCATATTATACGTTGGTGCATTTTTGTCGGCGTTCGCCACAGCCACAGTATTGGCATACGCTGCGGGGTATGTGCACGATGTATCAAGTGATACCTATTTGGTAGACACATTGTTTGTCGGTGTTGTGTTGTCGGTTGGTTTGGTCGCATCACGACTATACATGCAAGATTCGTTTGAAGGTCGTCGTAAAAAACTGACCGCACTGAATGCCAGCAATGCATTTGTGACATATGTCGTAATGGCATTTATTATTGGTTTATTGCCAGTATAAGATTTATAAAAAGTAATCGTAAGCAGTAGGTGATCGCCTACTGCTTATTTATACTAGGCACAAGATGATTTTGCAGGAGAGTTTGTGGCCAGGCATGACCAGGCAGGGGTTTGCACACCAATCACGGGTGAGCGTTCGTTCGGGTGACCAGGCGCTGTATCCCGTGACCGAAAGTGGGTTGTGGTTGCCGACAACGGATGTATCTGTAAAAAGCTATGAGGCCGCGCTGCGGCTGAGTGATCGACTGGAGTCGTATGCACCTGCATTTGTCGAAAGCTTGGCTGTGACGGCGCTACGAGCGGTGGCGATTGATGATGAGACGGGATGCTGGCATGTAGAGGGTCTGAGCGACGACGAGCGAGTCGACGCGTTGTGGGACATTGCCGAACTGGACATGCGCGGCCGACCACTGGACGCCAAGGCAACCAAGGCGGTGCTGCAGATATGTGAACGCCAAGATTGTATGAATGCGCGGCATTATGATTTTACGCATCAGGTAAAAAACCGCGATAAACTGTTGATGCCCGATATGAACCATTATCATACCAGGCGGGACGGGACGGTTGTTCCTGTATGGGAGTTAAGCGAGGGCAGTGACATTGTGCTGCCATCTGTCGAGCAGTCGATGGCCGACCTGCGCGCGCTGCAGTTGCGGTGTTTGCCATTTATTGATGATCCGAAGCTAGCGCCGTTGACGGCCAATGCTATCTCAAAAATTACGATACACCCCGTGACGGGCTGTTGGATGACCCGTACATATTATAATCGGCCAGATGATTTTGACCGAGGGTTTATGTTTGATGGGTATGGCCGCTTGGGATTTGGGCCATCACGCAAAGCTGACGGGCAGCCCGAGGGGCGGTTTGTCGCACACCGCGTATTATGGGATGTATTTGGACGAACGCTCGAGCGGGGTAAGGTATTAAATCATGAGTGCGGGTTTCACCCATGTTGTTATCCAAAGCATCTGACGCAGATGACAACGGGTGAAAACAATGCGCACGCACGGCGCATGAACGCTTTTCTTGCCAGTGGCTCGATTGAAACTTGATATAATAGGTGTATGAAAGCAATTTGGAATGACGAAGTGATCGCCGAGGCACCCGTAGCAGATTTGATAAGGATTGAAGGCAACTGGTACTTTCCGCCGAAAAGTGTGCAGTGGCAGTTTTTTGAGGATAGTGACCACCATACAACCTGTCCCTGGAAGGGCGAGGCAAGTTATTATGATGTCGTCGTTGACGGCCGAAAGAACGATTTTGGTGCCTGGTATTATCCAGAGCCTAAAGCAGGGTCAATCGAGCGTGTGAAGCACGATTTTAGCAATTTTGTGGCGTTTTGGAACGGTATCGAAGTCGTCGAATAAACTATCGTTTTTTGATCATTAGTTCGAGGTTCGAAATGTAGTGGGCCGGGTTAACGGTTTTGTGAGAGCGAAGATAAGCAAGGTGGATCTCGACGAAGGGGAGCTGGTTGTCGGGCCACGAAACAGCGACCGGGCTGTATTTGCTGACCGTTTTCATCCCAGGATCATCCTGAAGTGACTGTAGCTTGGTCGTCACTTCCTCGAGAGTCATTATGCACCCGCCTTGGCGGCTTTTTTGGCTTTCTTATCTTTTTTACTCATTGAAGGCGCCTTTTTAGCCGCTTTCTTTTGGTCAGTTCCCTTGGACATATGCTTTCCTTTCACATATATGTAGTGATACTAGTATGCGCTAAATAGGGGTGAAAAGATAGTGTAGAATGGTGAGAGATGATTATTTATTATACAGACGGCAGTTGTAGCCCGAATCCAGGCCCTGGCGGTTTTTCGGTTATAAAAGAAATGCAACCATGGTTGGTAGGGCATGAATTAGAATCAACCAATATTCGCATGGAAGGCAAAGCACTGATTGCGGCTATGAGTGACGCTGGTGGTGCAGAGTGCCAGATATTTACCGACAGTGAATTTTGGATTAACGTGATTACCAAATGGGCACCAGGTTGGGAAGCCAAGGGTTGGACAAAAAAGGGCGGCGAGATTAAAAATTTGGAGATCGTTAAAGAAGCGTGTGGGCTGTATAAGGCATCACGGGCGACACTGACATGGGTGCGCGGGCATGAAGGCGACCCAGGCAACGAAATGGCCGATCAGTGGGCGAATGAGGCCCGCGAGCAGCAGCTTGATGGACGTGTTAGCTAGTAGTCTCCGAAACGTAAACTAAGCGCCTCGTTTGCGAGATCTCGAAGAATATGGATTGCTTCCCATTCTTTGTCGCTTACCTCTGTGCGACCAAGGTGCTTGAACTCGGACGCTACTGCTGGATTATCCGCATCGAATATTTCCTCGATAGCCGCCATGATGACGTCAACGCCCTGGGGAGCAAAGTCTTCAAGATCGTCGACGCGTGCCTCAAGAAAAGGGGGATTATCATACATGTCCTCAAGGCCATAATCAGCAACATCCTGCATTGTGGGCGCAACGAGTGTCGTTGGAGTAGGTGTAGCCTCTGCCGGTGGTCTTGTGAGCCATAGAGTCGCAAGTTCACGACGCTTTATTAAGAACCCGCTCGGCGTCGTATCATAGTGGTTATGGCTGGTGATTAGGCCGTCCGGTGCCCGGAAAGCCTCGTGGTTATAGTGAGACATTATGCTAACATTTTGGGGCTCAGGTCGGAGATATGCAAGCATAATCTTTAATAAATATTAAGGGTTGATCTGGAGAGCTGTTGGCGTACAATTGTACAGGACTGATATTAATAGAAAGAGACACATGGACGAAAAACCCGATACGACTGAAACGACTGATATTTTTTTATGGGCAAATAATATTGATGGTATCAAGAAAGAACTGGGGGTTGAGTTTTTTTTGTTTAACAAAAACTATACACCGTATACGACCAGTTTTAATTCTGATCTGAACTCGCAAATCAAGCCGATGTTTTTATATGATTTGATTAATTTTGTGAATATGGGCGCTGGCACGGGATTGTCAGTACGTGATTTTGAGCTGTCTGACGGCGAAGATAACGTGCTGCTTCGAACAGACCTAGCCAATGTGGGACGTGCCGAGACGTTGTTGCATTTGATCGAACATCAGCGGAGTGACATTGTCGAATTTAGCGAGCAGGAGCATGAATTTAAGCGTATTAAGGGTATTATTGCGCGGTTTACCGACCCGGCTAGTCCCAAGAAGCCGTTTTATGCCATAAAGCAGATATCACAGGGGCAAGTCTTGAAGGGCACGACTGCATGGGAATTTAGAGATGGGAAGTTTGGCGCTTTTCAAGCAGATATTGGGCTGAAGGTGCCGTCAGATAATCAAGTGTTGATTATTGATAAAGATATCTTCGTGTTTTCGCAGAGCAAGTTTGAACGACTGTTTAACTATGATTATAAAAAACAGGCGCTGGCCGACCAAAAGGTGGCCGAGATTGAAAAGCAGTTTAAGCTGAGTTTTCCTGATGGTATGGATTTGCAGTCATTGGTGCGCGAGCGCGCCAAGACAGTGAACAAATTGCAGAAAGTCGAAATTGGTGCGATTACCCAAGAGCAGGTGATTGAATATGCCGACGACATGCAGGTCGAGATTATGACTGATGATGCGGGCGCGATCATCATTATGGATGGCAATGATTTGGATTTGTTTGTGAATTTGATTAACGAAGATTATATTACGAGCGAGATCACAGGACGACGCTACGAAGTAAAAAGTAAGAAATTGCTTGATGACCCCGAGGGCGAACCACCGCGCGGCTGATCGCCACTCATTCCACAACATTTTGTTGGCGCGACTGAGATATAATAGAAAGTAATGAAACAGGGGACTGCACTCGAAGTCATGCTTTCGGGAGAGAGCGTGCTGCTGACTGGTCCGGCGGGAGCCGGCAAGACGTTTGTGTTGAACCAATTTATTCGCATTGCCAAGGGCGAGGGCAAGCATGTGTCGGTGACGGCTACAACGGGCCTTGCGGCCACGCACTTGGGCGGGACAACGATCCACAGCTGGAGTGGTATTGGTGTGTCGGACGAATTAGCGCATGGGTTTGTCGATCACATGGCAAAAGGGCGGTTGGAAATTATTCAAAAAACAGACGTGTTGATCATTGATGAGATCAGCATGCTGCATGATTTTCGCTTGGATATGATTGATCAGGTATGTCGAGCGGTTCGTAAAAAGGATGAACCATTTGGTGGCATTCAGGTGATTATGAGTGGCGATTTCTTTCAATTACCACCGATTAACAGGGGTGATAGTCGCGCCGGGGGGTTTGTCGTGAACAGCAATGTCTGGCAAGAACTTGACCCAGCGATTTGTTATTTGGCCGAGCAGCATCGCCAGGACGACGAAGTGTTGCTGGATATTTTAAATTCACTCCGCGGCGGCGAGCTGCGTCGTCATCACGCTGAAAGGTTGCTGGAACGCGTCGATGTGCAGCCCGAAAATGATGAACTGCTGACCGAACTGCATACGGTCAATGTGGATGTTGATACGCTTAACGATAGCAAGTTAGACGAGCTGGACGGCGACGAGCTGTTTTATACGCAGACAACGACAGGAAGCGAAAGTTATGTCGAAAACTTGCAACGGTCAGTCCTGGCACCAGCGACGCTTCGTATTAAAAAAGGTGCACTCGTCATGTCAGTCAAAAACAGCCTGGACCGCAAGTATGTGAATGGTAGTTTGGGCGTGGTGATTGATTTTGAGCCAGGTACTGAATATCCGGTGGTTGAATTTAAGAATGGCAAAGTCGTGACGATGCAACCTGACACCTGGGAGCTGCGAGATGGTGATAAAAAACGCGCCAGTATTACCCAGATACCCCTGCGCCTGGCGTGGGCGATTACCGTTCATAAATCACAAGGCATGACGTTGGACGCGGCCCGAATTGATCTGCGAAAAGCGTTTGTTGAAGGCATGGGATACGTCGCGTTAAGCCGAGTAAAAAATTTGAACAACTTGTATTTGTCAGGCATCAACCAAATGGCGTTACGGGTAAGCGAAGACGCCCAAAACATTGATGTGAATCTGCGTGATAAGGCAGCCAGGGACAACAAACGTTTTGCGTATTTGGAAGAAGCGGCCGAGAAACGAAAGACGGAAATACCGAAGAAGACCGCGAAGGCGAATGGGTGGTCGGAAAAGATTGCTAAGATGCGAGAAATCTATCCGAATGCGTATCGACCATGGGAATCACAGCAAGATGCTCAGTTGAAAGAGAAGTTTCAAAATGGCGCGACCGTTAAAGAGTTGTCGAAATTATTAGGCCGACACGAGGGATCGATTGTGATGCGGTTGCAGAAACATTTTGGTGAAGATGTAGTTCAAAACTAGAGAGTGGTTGTTCTTTGTTTCGGCAAAGAACCAAACCGACTTCTTTTGAGCCTGCAAAAGAAGCAAAACGGCTGGGGCGGCTTCACTGCGCCGTTCATCCTCCAACAATTATATCGGTCGCTGCGGAACGACCCACAAGGGGATCGGTCCATTTTTATTTAATGTAACTGATCAAAAATGGACTAACCCGCGGCGAACTATTCCGACATAATTATTGCCGTATGACCGGGCAGCTGCAGATGCCCCAGGCCCCCCTGAGTCTCAAGCTACTTAAGAGTGAAACCACCGTCAACGGCAAGTACTTGGCCCGTAATGAATGATGCATCATCCGAGAGCAAGAACGAAATTGCGGATGCAATTTCTTCTGGCTCACCAATTCT
>CALMQN010000084.1 GCA_937872185.1 uncultured bacterium | reverse complement strand
CACCTGTCCGCAAGATACGATTGTAGAGCTATTTAAAAATGATATCTTTGCAGGATCGGGGCCATGTAGCGACGTCGGCTCGTTTTCGATAGAGATTGATTTGCTATTTGGTGAAAACAAAATCATTGCGCGAGTATACGACGCGCTGAACCAAGCCGGACCAGACTCGAACATAATCACTGGATTCTATGATGTGCTTCCGGCGCAGTCGGGCATTGTCACACCGCTCGACTTTGGTGGTACACAACTACTACTGAACACAGACGCGGTATTCCGTGGATCTTTCCCTGGACAGGAACTATCAATACCAATCGACGTCCTTGGTGGTACACCACCGTATGCCATCAATATCCAGTGGGGAGACAGCAACAACAAGGTCGTTCCTCGAAGCAACAATACGACATTTAGAACAGGGCACACCTATCAAAAGCCAGGTGTCTACCAAATCTCTATCCAAGCGACCGATGCTGCAGGCCGTGTGGCCTTTATTACCGTCGCCTCAATCGTCAATGGCCAGACATCGACCGAAACAACCGGCGAGACACTACCCGTTTCAACAACCAACCAATTACTTGTCCTGTGGCCGCTCTACACGGGCATTATTGCCGTTGTTGCGAGCTTCTGGCTCGGCGAGGTACGTGAGAAACACATGCTGCGTAAGCGCGGTCTTTTAGTGCCTAAACAAGCATAGCAAAAACAGCCTTTTTCCTCTGTTATAACCCTTGTAAAAATGCCCTCAGACGTTTATGCTTATAGTAGGTATTTAAGCGCATGCGTGAGGGCGTTCGGCTTTTATCCATAGGGAGCAGCGAAAAGACAAGAATGTATGCAAGTGTGTTGACAATTTCTCGTAAAATAACGCCTTTTGTACTTGCGCTAGGCATCCTTTTTGCGTCTCTTGTGCTTATCCAATCACCTGCTCACGCTGTTGCTGGTATTAACCAGCAGATTAACTTTCAGGGTCGCCTTTTGACAGCATCAGGTGCGACTGTTCCTGATGGCTTTTATAACATTCAGTTTAAGATTTACCAAGATGGTGATGGATTAACCGCCGGTAATACAACTGGGTCTCCGGCCGGTGTCCTAAAATGGACCGAAAGTTATCTGAACGTCAACAGCCAGGGTGTTCAGGTAATCAACGGTTTTATGTCGGTACAGTTAGGCTCAGTTACAAGCTTTGGCTCAAGTATCGACTGGAACCAATCAGTCCTTTGGTTGTCAATGAACATCGGTAGTACCAACGTATCTTGTACACCATTTAGCTCTTGTACACCTGACGGTGAAATGGTGCCGATGAAGCGTATGTCAACGAGCCCGTATGCGCTTAACTCTGGATTGTTGAACGGCCTTACGAGTACGAACTTCGTCCAACTGGCTCAAGGTGTTCAAACTGATGCATCCGTTGGCGTCACCAGCATTGCTATCAACAAGACAAGCACGGGCAACTTTATTGGCCTTCAATCTGCAAGCGTAGATGTATTTTCTGTCACAAATAGTGGCGATATTTCACTTGGTTCAAATGCAAACAAAACAGTGTCCGTGAGCACATCTGCAGCCAGTGTCGCAGGTCGCTCGCTGACGTTAGCCGCGGGCGCAGGTGGTACTGGCGCAGGGACAGTTGCTGGTGGCGACCTGCTTCTTCAAGGCGGTACAGCTGGTGGTACCAACAGTACCGGTGGTAACGTGTCCATCAATGCAGGGGCCGGAAGTGGCGCTGGTACAGCTGGCACAATCAGTATCGGTACAAGTATTGCCAGTACCGTCCAAATCGGCAGTACTACTCTCGCAACAGGTACGCAGACAATTAACGTCGGTAACAACAGTACTGCAGGCAGTACAACAAACGTGACTATTGGTAGTGGCTCTACCGCTACTGCTGGTACAACTGCGGTTCAGTCAAAAGGCAATACAACACTCACAACAAATGGCCAAACTCGAGCGACCCTCGATACAACAGGAAAACTCTTTCTTGGTGACGGCACGACATCTTCCAGCACAGGCACCTTTACGCTCATCGGGTCTACTGGTGCTGCATCGAATGCTGGGTTCGGCCTGACTGTACAGGGTGGCGCAAGCGGCACAGGTGCCGTCAATGGTGGTGATGTCACTCTTCAAGGTGGCGTTAGTGGTGGTTCGGGTGTTCAAGGGCAAGTTAAAATGGCTAATAGTGGTTTCATTACTTCGACACTGCAGAACTTCACAGCGAATGCGAGCGTCACACAAGCAAATGTCGACAACTTTAGCTCGATCGAAATAACCGCCTCTGGCGGTGGTCCATGGACCGCGACAATCCCTGCCCCAACAACAAAATACAACGGTCGCCTCCTCTACGTTCAGATTTCAACGATTAGCGGTGCGTCAACCATCACGCTTGCCCCTAGTGGCGGCACATCTGTGAACATGAACCCAAACACAGCAGTAACCCTGGTCTGGAACACGACAGCTAATGGGTGGTTAAACGCGGGTGCAGATGGTGGCTCATCTAGCTATATCCAAAACCAAACAGCAACGACACAAACTGCAGGTTTCAAGATTAACGGCGTCGGCACAGCCGGTAGTTTTGTGGGAGCGAGCCTTGACGTTGCAGCTGCAGCCACGCTCAACATCGGCACAGCAACCTCCAACGGTGTTTCGATTGGTAATGCAACAACTGCGAGTACGATTGGCATTGGTGGCACGGGTGCAAACACTATCGCACTTGGCAATACACAGACGGGTGGGACAATCTCTGTTGGTAGCGCTCTAACGAGTGGGTCTGTGAGCATCGGTGGAACTGCAGGTGGAACAAGTAGCCTTACTCTTCAAGGTGGAACAAGCGCGACGGCTGTTGCCATTCAGACTGGCGTTGGTGGCACGATTGGCATTGGTACAAACAATATCGCAAATACGCTTCAGATCGGAAGCACTACTCTCTCTAGCGGTATACAAACCATCAATATCGGAACTGGCAACACTGCCGGTGGTACAACAAACGTCACAATCGGTAATACTGCAACCGCAGCAGGTGGCACCACCACAATCCAGGCTAAAACATCTGTCACGATAGCTAGCAATGGTGTCACTCGGGGCACATTCGACAACGCTAACAGCTTATACCTTGGCAACGGTGTAACGGCCGCAACGCCAAATAGCTTTACCGTCCGGGGTACAGGGAGCTCGACAACTGCAGTGGCGGGTGGTGCAATTACAGTTCAAGGTGGTAACGCAACAGTGGGTAACGCAAATGGCGGCAACGTTGTACTGAATGGTGGAACTGGTATCGGTACTGGTGTCAATGGACTGGTTGTTATTTCTACTCCTACATTCTCTACAACTGCTAACGACCCGAACTGTTACACTGGTGGCGCACTCGTTGCAACGTCGTGTACTATTGCCGTCGCTTCAGTCAATAACTCTTCGGCAATTATTGTTGGATTTAGCGCGTCTGCGCAAACAGCCACACTGCCCGACCCTACAACAACAACCGCTGGTCGTGTCGTGTACATCACCGCCGCCAACGGCACGAGCGAGTTCAGCCTTATCGTCAATGGTGGTGGTGCTGCCAACACTATTGCGATGCGCCAAAACACAACTGCGACGATGATTTGGAACGGAACGGACTGGACTGCAGCTGGTGCATCAAGTTCCACTACACTACAGTCTGCCTACGATAGTACTTTGCAAAGTGCGGGTGGCGCCGAACTCATCGTAAGCAAAACGTCAAACACCAACGGTCTCACCATCCGAGACAGTACAACAGCACCAGTTAACGGCACGCTCCTGAGTGTACAGTCATCGTCTGCTGCTGGCCTCTTTTCTGTTAACAGTAACGTAACCGAATATGTCACTAACGCTGGTGCAGAAACACCACTATCTGCCGGTGCACCGAACAGCTTCCCGGCTAACACATGGTCAGCAGTGACTGGTTCTACCACTACACGCTACGCGACAGCCGGTAACTATATTGCAACCGGTGTTGGATCGGTGTCAGTAGTGACAGCTACAACTGCAGGAAGCGGCGCTAAGAACCGCCTGTCAACCAGCCTGACGCCAAATATGTCCTATAACGTCTCATTCTCAAGTCGTTTACTGAGTGGTACATTCACTGACCTTGAGGTCTATTACTCGATTGATGGTACGGCCGCATCGGTACCTTGTACTACCTCGCGAGCCGTTCCAACAAGCGTATGGGCAAAAATTAACTGTACATTCACCGCTCCCGCATCAGGTATAACAGCTAATAATGCCATTATCATTCGTCAAGCAGCTGCGGGTACGGTCCGAACATTCTACATCGATAACTTGAGTGTTACTATTGCAGCCGACGTTGATTATGCGACAGATGGATCAGTCAACGACGGCGCTTTATTTGCAACAAACTGGCTCCTAGGCGGCCTGGGTACAGGAGTTATAACGCGTGTTACGACAGACGGCCAGGACGCAAGCGATAGTGCACAGATTGCACTCAGCGCGGGCGCTGCCAATGCGGGTCTACGCAATAAGCTATCGTTGAATCCGCTTCCAAGCACACTGTACCGAGTTACGGTCTATGCGAAAGTGCTGAGTGGCTCGTTTACGGACTTTAAGGTTCGCTACTCGCGCGATGGAAGCACGTCTGCCGGCGGAAACTATGTTGATTGTGTCGACTATAACACCCGCACGCTTTCTACCTCAAGCTGGACACGTATCACCTGCTACATCCAGACAGATGCGACAGCTGCAACCGCTCCTCACGTGTACTTTGTCGAGGAAGCATCTGCCGCTCGCACCTTCAAGGTTGATGCGTTTAGTATGACCCTCACAACCAATACGGCACCGAATGTTCAGATTGGTAGTGGTGAAAATGGTGGACCAACCACGCTTCTCACCCTCGATAAATCCGCTTCAGCACCAATTGCAATCAATAACGATGCGCTGCTTGGATCGATGTACTACGACACCACACTTGGGAAGCTCCAATGTTACGAGGCGGATGGCTGGGGTGCCTGTGGCTCAAGCCCAGACACAATCGTAACGATTGCGCCGGAGTTTACGAACGCTGTGCTGCATGGAACAGGTGTTGGAACAATGGTTTCCGACTTGTGCTCCGACACGCTAAACATCAACGATGGCTCGTCGGGACAGCCAAGTATTTGTGGTACAAACGAAACCTACAACTTCTATCGCTGGACGTCACCTCAACCAAGCGCGCAGGTTTATTCTATGTATGTAACATACCAGTTGCCTGCTAGTTTCAAAACATTCCAGTCAGGAACTACGTCTATTAAGGGACTCACTGACAGCACCAATTCAACGGTGGAATACCAAGTGTATCGCAACGACGCAGCATCTGGACTGATTGCTTGTGGACCGGTAGTATCGGTATCAACAGGTGCAGTTGGTGCGTGGCAGCCAGGTGCGGCAACCGGTACAGCAGACCCTTCAACGTGTGGATTCTCACCAGGTAACAGTATCGTATTCCGTATCAATGTAACAGCAAGTCAGAATGCTAACGCGTACGTTGGTAACTTGAACTTTATATTCAGTAATAGGTAGTTATGAAAAACGTATTTATAGATAGCTACAAAACAACTAAACGACGTGTCCAACAAAAAACGGAAGCCTTTTTCGCGCGTCGTCCTCGACTGCGTTATGGTGTTTTAGCTGCGGCTGTTATCTTGATACTCGCTGACATTGTCCTTATCGTGAAGCCTTTTATCGTGGAAGCTCCGTACGATCTCGGTGCTGCGGCAAAGTTATTACCTGAGGCAAACACTACAATCGCTAGCGCAATCGAATTCGACGCAAAAGAATCTATCTATAACTACGCGACCCCCTCAGACGTAAACGGTGCAAAAAAAGGCATAAAAGCATCTTTTAACACCGATATAAAAAAGGGTATTAGTATTACAGACAATACAAACAGTGTCGACTTTACAATGACGGCAACTGAAAAATATCACCAAGGTCGCAAAGGCGATAATCGCGTCGTCTACCCGCTTGCTTCAAACGATGGATGGGCCGTATACACTATACAAACGACTGGTGTTAAAGAAGATATCCTTTTAACAAAGTCAAACGACGATGAACGTACATTTTCGTACGAGCTAAAACTAAACGACAGTATGGAAGCCCGGCTTGAGTCCGACGGAGGACTAGGTATCTATGGAAACACACTATTGAGCGGCAGCATCACCGCATCAAGCGAAAGTGACACTGCGCTCCTTGAAAAAATGCGTAAGAACGCTACCAAAGACACTCTGATGTTTAAAATTCCTGCACCTATCGTCCTTGAAGCTGACGGTAATGAGTCCGAATTTGCACACGCCGTTTTTAAACTTGATGGAAGAAAAATATCGATTATCACAACTGGATTAAAGCGTGCCAACTTCCCCCTTTCAATTGACCCTAGTATTTACGTCACCAGTGCAACCGAATTTATGGCCGGTAATAACGAGACAAACATCGACTTCAATGTCAGCGACCAACTGATCCAAAAAGCGCCAACAACTGGTGCTCGCTTCGACCAATGGCAAGACACCCTTTCACTACCAGTCGCGACTTCTGCAAACGGCGTTGCGGCAGCTGGTGGATATATCTACTCAGTTGGGGGTCGCGCGCTTCTTGGTGAAGCTTATAACACCCAGGGTGCTGAAACATTTACCGTACCTACAGGCGTCACAAGTCTTACGGTAAAAATATGGGGCGCTGGCGGTGGTGGTGGCGGTGGCGGATCAACGACAGGTGTTGGCGGCGCTGGCGGTGGCGGTGGCTACGTAACAGCTACAGTCCCGGTCACGCCACTTGAAGTGCTTGACGTGTACGTTGGTGGAGGTGGAGCAGGTGGTGGAAGTAACGCCACTGGAACCGTCGCCGGAAGTGGTGGTGGAGGAGGAGGTATCACCAGTATTTATCGTGGAGGTACTCCCCTTGTTCTCGTTGGCGGTGGTGGTGCCGGTGGTGGTGCACGTACGGCACAAATTGGTGGTGCTGGTGGAGCTGCTGGTGGTACTACCGCAGTAGCAGGTAGTGCTGTTAACGCCGGAAATGGTAATGGCGGTGGAGCTGGAACAGCTGGTGCTGGTGGAGCTGCTGGTAGCAGTGTTGGCAACGCGGGTACAGCAGGTACGTCACTGACTGGTGGACTAGGTGCCGACGGACGAACTTCAACAGCTGGCGCAGACGGTGGTGGTGGGTTTGGTGGGTTACTTGGTGGGGGCGCTGGTGGTCTCGCTAACGTTGATATTACCCGTGCTGGTGGTGGCGGTGGTGGCGCTGGTTACTACGGTGGCGGTGGTGGTGGCGCAACCTCAAGTATTACTGCCGCGTCGGGTGGTGGTGGCGGTGGTGGATCAAGTTATACTGCCGGAGGACTGACGGGAGTTACCAATAGCGTTGGAAGTGGCGTCGACCCTGGCAACGCCGCAGACCCAGGACGCAATGGTGCAGGACAAGGTGGCACAGGCGGCTTGGCTGGAGCAGGTGGAGTAGATGGAGCAAACGGGTCAGTCTTGATTACGTATGGATCTGGCACAGCACCCTCAAAAACCGTCAGTTGGGCACAGTTTAACACCTCGACAGGCACGGTCGGTAGCGCCAACCCTGGATCTGGCACATGTGCCGGTTGGTGTACATCAACTGATTATGCGCTTCCATCCGAACGCATTAACTTCTCTCTTGTTACCTACAATGGATACCTCTACGCTATTGGTGGTGTAGACGCAGCCGGCAATCGCCAGAACAGCGTCTATATAGCAAAGATTGGAGCCAATGGTGAGCCAAGATTATGGCACCCAACCAATACCGACCCATCCAGTTGGGTATATTGGTATCAAGATGCCAATATAACTTCGGTCCGTTCCGACTTTACGGCGTCTGCATACAACAATCGACTCTATTTAATCGGCGGACGCAACGCCACTGGACCTGTCTCGTCAGTCGAAATCGCTGACCTCAACCCCACCGGTACGCTGGGAAGCTGGACGTCTTCAACAGCGCTCGGTGCTGCAGTCTATGGGCACGGGTCGGCAATCTACAACGACCGCATTTATGTCCTTGGGGGATCAAACACTGTCGGTGGTGCACCGCAAACAACGGTTCAATACAATAAAATCAATGCCGATGGGTCGCTCAATAGTTGGATAACCACAACACCTCTCCCCGCGGGGCGTTTCACTGGCGGCGGCACGATGGCGGCCGTTTGGGGCGCCTACTTGTACGTGAGTAGTGGTTGTAGTGCAGTCAACGGAAGTGGGTATTGTACAGGGGTGCAGAGTGACATTCAACTGGCAAGCATTAACGCGGACGGTAGTTTGGATAGCTGGAACACAATTGGTACAGCTGTTGACGAACGCCTGGGAGGAAACTTAATTGCCTGGCGAGGAAGCCTCTACCGCGTAGGTGGCTGTTCGTCTCAAAACCTCACAACCGGTGACTGTGGAAGTGCCGTACTAGACGTGATCAGATACGGAAAGATCAACCGTGACGGCGATGCATCGACAGTTGGCCAATCGCAACCTAACGGTACTGCACCGTGCTCGGGTGCAACGCCAACTCAATGTGACTTACCGGGTACGACGTACGTA
>CALMQN010000083.1 GCA_937872185.1 uncultured bacterium | reverse complement strand
ACTCCCAGCAGCTCCGGATAGTAGTATTCTAAATCAATCATTTTTTTTTTTTTTTCTACACCGGCCAAACCTGTTATGGCGGCAAAAACAGCACAAACGATTAAGGAAGAGGCGATTGTCGCCGCACTCGCTCAACCACCGGTAAAGGTGCCCAAGAAAAGTTTTTTCAATCGCCATCCGCGCATGGTTACCATCATTACAGCAGGACTCGTCGTGGCCATCCTGGGTGCTTACTTAACGTATGTTAACCTACCCAGCCTGTCGGTCCGCATCGCCAGCGCCCAGGCAGGCATCGATGCCACTTATCCAGAATATCGCCCTGACGGGTACAGTTTAAATGGCCCTGTTACGTTTAGCGATGGGGAAGTGACCATTCCTTTTGTGGCCAATACGGGCAGCACTACATTTACTATCAAGCAATCGCAAAGTTCATGGGACTCGTCAGCCGTCCTTGATAATATCGTCAAGCCAAAAGCCGGCGACAAATATATTACGTCTCAAGAACGCGGACTGACCATTTACACCTACAGCGGCAATGCCGCTTGGGTTAACGCAGGAATTCTTTATACCATCGAAGGCGACGCACCGCTATCAGGCGAGCAGATCCGACGCATTGCGACCAGCCTCTAGCACTTACTAGAGAACGTTCGGGTACCGTCTGTCAAACACCCCCTTCCCGCGCCTTTCATTTCACGTCCTAGCGATATAAATGATAGGGCTGCAATCGCTTTAGGGTGTTATCGAGAGGTACCCGAACATTCTTCTGCGAGAGATGATGCTCGGAGTTTACGATGAAAAATGGTAAAATAAAGCTAATATGACCGATGTTCGAACTCGTTTTGCCCCCAGCCCAACCGGCTTCATGCACGTTGGCAGTGTCCGTACCGCATTATTTGCCTGGATTGTCGCCCGTCAGGCCAAGGGTCAGTTTGTGCTGAGGATCGAAGACACCGATCAAGCCCGCGAAGTCGAAGGCTCGGTGGCGCATATCGTTACGACCCTAAAATCGCTTGGTATCCAGTACGACGAAGGCCCCGACATTGGCGGACCCTATGCACCGTATACCCAAAGTGAGCGCCTGGATAGTTATAAGGTGTGGGCACAAAAACTTATCGATGCCGGCCGCGCCTATGCCGATCCATATACTGCCGAAGAACTGCAGGCATTTCGCGATCAAGCCAAGGCGGAAAAACGCGCCTTTTTGTATCGACATCATCGGCCCGAGAATCCTCCCATTTGGGATGGCAGCACACCGCTGCGCTTCAAATCCGATCCCAAGGCATATACCTGGCACGACGAGGTGATGGGGGATATGCACGCCGGCGCCGAAGTGATTGATGATATTATTCTGATCAAATCTGATGGTTTCCCAACATATAACTTTGCCCACATCGTTGACGACGCCGAAATGGCGATCACCCATATCATCAGAGGTCAAGAATTCATCTCCAGCCAGCCAAATTATCTGAACCTATACGAAGCGCTCGAACTGCCATTCCCATTATTTGCCACCATGCCCCACATTATGGCCGAATCAGGCGGTAAAAAGCTGGGCAAGCGCGACGGTGCCAAAGACGTACTGGATTATTTGAAAGACGGTTATTTGCCTGAAGCACTAGTTAATTTCATTGCATCACTCGGGTGGAACGATGGGACCGAACAAGAGATTTTTACGGTCGAAGAATTGATTGAAAAATTTAGCCTCAGCCGCGTCCAGCACAGCGGCGCCCGTTTTGATGAACAACGTCTGCTATGGATGAACGGACAGCACATCCGCTTGCTTTCGATTGATGATTTATACGCACGCGTGGCTGATTTTTGGCCCGAAGCCACAGCCAGCGCATCCGACGAACGTAAAAAACAAATCTTGTCACTCGTGCAGGACCGCATGAAAACGCTCAAGGATCTACCCATTCTATCGAATTATTTCTTCGCTGAACCAACACCAGATTGGTCAATGATCGCTGATAACAAACAGCTTTCAGCACTGACGCATGGTGACATTACTGCGCTGTTAACAAGCGCCAAAGACGCGCTGAAAGTAAGCGAATTTGACCCAGAATCAATCCAACATGCGCTCAACGGACTGCTTGAATCGACTGGTCAAAAACCTGGCATTTTGTTCAGCCTGATCCGTATTGCGGTTTCATGGGCGCCGTTCAGCCCTAGCCTAAACGACACACTTGCTGCACTTGGCAAAGATACCGTTATCGCTCGTCTTGATCAGACGATTCAATCTCAGCCGTCGCCTCAGCAAACTGACGATTAACTGTATCGACGATCCCATCTAATTCTGTCTTCGAGATTGACTTGCCGTTATCAATAAATACTTTTACGGCCAGCCGAGCCTGTAAATTGATACGTGTCGCACGCTCGCTAGCATCTGCCGTCAGGCGGTCAAGTTCGGGAAAAGCACTGCGTTTTTCTGGCATACTTTTATGGTACGCCTTAGGGGGAGCGTTACAAAGCATGACCTCTTTGGTATAATAACGCTTAAGCTATGATTGAAGACAAAAAACCTGGGTTCTGGTCGCGCATGGGGCAGTGGATGCGCCGTCACCGCGTCATCCTGATTAGTGTCGGCGCAGTGCTTTTGGTTGCCGGCAGTACACTCGCCGCATTCATGATTTTTTTTCAAAAACCAGTTGAAGTCACAAAGGTCGCGCCGATCGTTATCGATGTCCCCAAACCCGAACCAGTCAAATATTATTCGCCGCTCACGGGTAATCTGGTCGAGACCGAAGCAGCCACAACCCAAGCAGTCACCGGTATCATGATCGAAAACAGTCCTGACGCCAGACCACAATCGGGGCTCAAAAATAGCGGTGTCGTGTTTGAAGCCATCGCCGAAGGTGGCATCACGCGCTTCTTGGCCGTATACCAGCAAGAAAAGCCACAACTTATCGGTCCTGTCCGTAGTGTCCGCATGTATTATGTCGACTGGGTCGCCGCCTTTAATGCCAGCGTTGCTCACATCGGCGGTAGCGCTGCGGCTCTTGCCGAAGTCCGCAACGGAACGTACCGTGACATTGACCAATTCTTTAACAGCGGTTCGTACTGGCGTGCTACCGATCGCTATGCACCACACAACGTCTATACCAGCTTCGAAAAGCTCGACGCGCTCAACGCTAAAAAAGGCTATACCTCATCGTCATTCACTGGGTTCACCCGCAAAGACTCCAAAGCTGTCGAGGTGCCAACCGCACACCGCATTGACGTCACTATCAGCAGCGCAACCTATAACAGCGCATACGATTATAACCAGGCGACCAATCTGTATGACCGCTCACAGGCAGGCGCCGCACACACCGACCGTGAATCTGGCCAAATCAGTCCACGCGTTGTTATCGTCCTGAAAGTATCGGAAAGCACCGTATTAGAAGACGGCTATCGCCAACAAATCAATACCATCGGCAGCGGCGTCGGTTATATATTCCAGGACGGCAGCGCCCAACAAGTCACCTGGACAAAGGCAAGTAAGGGCGCGCAGATCGTCTTTACTGACGCGGCCGGTGCCGATGTGCCGCTTGCGCGCGGGCAAACCTGGATTACGGCCGTGCCCGAAGGCACCGGAGGGGTCGTATGGCAGTAAATAACATGCCCAAACTGATTCGTGATTTCTTACCCGCACTTGGTAGGGGCGCGGCATGGCGCATTATCGTCTCGCAGGTCGTTGTCTGCCTTATATTAGCGCTCGTCCTCATTCTTACTGACACATTTGCTGTTGATTCACTAATGCTATGGGCAATCATCGTCCTGGTATTCGCGCTTGGCATTGGGTCACAGATGATCGTGTTTGCATACGCCGCACGCCCAACCAAAGACCTGCTGGCGGCAGTCATCCATGTGGCAGGCGAACCAACCGACAAAACACCGCCCAACCCTAACACGGCTCGCTATACCAAAAACGGCTTCAAACAAGCGCTTCAAACGATTTACGAGCTCGCTGGTACAGAAATTGCTGCCTCGTCAACCGAACAGCAAGCTGTTTCGACCGAAGCAGTACCCTCAAAAGATATCTTATCGACTGCACTCGATGCCACGACGGCAGGCTTCGTTGTCATGGATCATACCCGCACCATCGTGTACGCCAACAAATCAGCGCCAATTCACACAGATACCGACAGCAAGCATACCCTCGGTTTGTTATTTAGTGGTACCGATACACTCGACGCGTGGTTGGACGACTGCGAACAGCACGCCGTGCATGCCGAACATGTCTGGACTCGCATTGCCGACCGTATGCCCGAAGAAGAGGACCGACGCTTTTTCGATGTTATTGCATCATACGATAAAGGCGCCTCAAACGAGACTGTGCTGACACTCATCGACCGCACCGCAACCTATGACGTTAGCGAACAAGACCTGGATTTCATTGCGTTTGCTGCGCACGAACTGCGCGGACCGATCACTGTCATTCGTGGCTATTTGGATGTACTAGAAGACGAGCTCGATGGGGTGCTAGCTGACGATCAACACGAACTATTCCGCCGCCTCACTGTATCGGCCAACCGTCTGTCGGGATACATCAACAATATCCTTAATACCTCGCGCTATGACCGCCGCCATTTAAAAGTCCACTTAAACGAAGATACGCTGTCGGGCATTTACGAAACGATTCGCGACGACATGATGCTGCGTGCCAGCGCCCAAAACCGCCTGCTGTCCGTCAACATCCCGGCCGATCTGCCAACCGTCGCCGCCGATCGCGCCAGCATCAGCGAAGTGCTGGGTAACCTGATTGATAACGCCATTAAATACAGCAACGAAGGCGGCGCCATTAACGTCAGTGCAGCGGTAAAGGGCGACTTCGTCGAAGTATCAGTTGAAGACCATGGCATCGGCATGCCCGGCAATGTCGTCAGCCAGCTGTTCCAAAAATTCTATCGTTCACACCGCTCGCGTGAAACAGTCGCCGGAACGGGAATTGGGCTATACATCAGCAAGGCAATCATCGAATCACATGGCGGCACCATCGGCGTCCGCAGCGAAGAGGGCAAAGGATCGACCTTTACCGCTGCATTGCCTATCTATGCGACAGTTGCAGCCAAACTACAATCAGGCGATAATAGCAACGAAGGCCTCATCGAACACGGCAACGGCTGGATCAAAAACCATTCAATGTATAGGGGATAATCATGGCAATCAATTCAGTATTATGTATCGAAGACGACCGCTTTATCGGCGAAATGTATGTCCGCAGTCTTAAAAAAGCCGGCTATACTGTCGATTGGGTCGTTGATGGCAACGATGGCCTGATTGCCGCACGCAACAATCCATATGATGTCATTCTGCTGGATGTCATGCTGCCTGAACGTCGTGGCACTGACATTTTGCAGGCACTACGTGGTGGAGCAGAGGATCTGATCCCGCATTCTAAAGTAATCGTCCTGACCAATTTCGAACAAGACGACGAATCACGCACCGCCATGCAAAAACACGCCGATGCGTATTTAATAAAAGCCGAAATTACTCCCAAAAAATTGATCGAAGTTATCCAGCAGCTAGACGACGCACCAGCCCCTACGAGTAGCTAACTTGTTGACCCTGACGTTCAGGCGATACCCAGGTACTATTGGTTTTTACCTTACGTAGCACTTGTTGATAATTAACCAAACAACGCACGATCGCCGCAACCTGTACAACGTTCATAATGTACATAATAAAATACATGATCGGCGCATACGTGCTCATCTTTAATTTGTTGCGAAACGACATATGTTCATCCGGAAAAATATTCCACATCAAATATACGGTAATCGTCAGGTAGGCACCGACTACCAGCATCAGGCTGCCCAGGTTGATGCATAGGTACAAGACGTATGCCAGAATAAATGGTTCGAACAGCAAGAACACCTCACCCAAAAATGCCATCGGCATGCGGTACCATGTCAGCATCTTGCTATACAGGCTGCTCCTACTAGCGACCAAGTGACGGTATTTCAAAATGCTCTGCAGGTTGCCCATCTTCCAGCGGTATCGTTGACGCAGCAGGGCCTTAAACGTCTGCACACCTTCGGTCATAGCCAGCACGTTTACACCGTACACAATGCGGTGTTCTTTGTTACCACGTGCCACGATCTTCAGGCTGAGTGCAATGTCTTCGGTAATAATATCGTGGTCATAAAACCCAACTTGCTTCAAGACAGCCGTTCGATACGTCGACGCAACTCCACCAATAATAAATTCACTATTCGTCACCGAAAAGAACTTCTTCGATCGGTACCCAATCATGTATTCAAATTTTTGCAGCAAACCCAAAATCGTCGTGCTATCAAGCACGCGCACATTTGCTGCAACACCAACCACTAGTGGGTCATCGAAATAACTAACTGCGTTTGCGATGCTGTTTTTGTGAATCAACGAATCAGCGTCAAGCGTCATAATAATATCGCCCTTCGCGCCATGGCGTAGTGCATGGTTCATGGCCGTTGCCTTGCCGCCATTTTTGCGTTTAAACATCAAGCGGATATTAGCTTTTGGATGCGCGGCAATATACTGGCGTACAATGGCACGCGTTCGGTCGGTCGATGCATCATCGACGACGATAATCTCTTTCTTGCGGTAACTACTTTTACGGACAGAGTCAAGGCTCCGTGTGATCGACAGCTCTTCGTTGTGTGCCGGAATAATAACCGTCACAAGCGGGCGAATGGTACGCGGACGCTTCGTAGTCCGTGTTTTAACTGATTTTCGAAACTGCTGAAAATCATAGTAATTTGCACCAACAAGATACAATCCGAAGTGAATCACGTTGATCATACTGATCACGATGAACGTATAAAACACGATCGCTTCCCACAACATTATTGCTGCCCCTCATACGTAAAAGTAAACAAGCGGCGATATTGATCCCAGAATCCCGAACAGGTCTGCAACGTCAAAATGGGCGTACCGTCATATTCAAACAACGACACGTCGGTCGGCTGTGCATCACGAGTACTCTTCAGGCTGTACACAAACACCACACCATCAGCGGCTGTTACGTATGCCTTGTCGCCAGATTTGGCATTGTTCAACTTCGCAAAGATATTGGCACGATTGTGGCCATAAATGAACGTGTTACCAGACTGGGCATTTGGCACACTCGTTACCGTTGCAAAGCTTGCCTTGGTGTCGCTCAGGCTCCAGGTTTGATCGACGCGGTTATACGTACCAGGTTCGACATCAACCAGAACGCCAACAGCCGGGACCGAAATAGAAACCGGCAGGGCAGTGCGAACAAGCGCTGGCTGACTGGCAAGCTGGGCCGTCTGTGTGACCGGTTGCACGCTCGGACCCTGTGCGGATGCCGACTTTGCAAACTGAATAATATACTGTGATCCCAACAGGGAACCAGCCAAAACAAATAAAATGCCTACCGTAATATTAAATCGTATATTCATGACATAAAAAAGGAGGGACCGGTCAAGTGACCAACCCCTCCAACTTTCTTATCCCGCGCAGCTGTTAGGCTTTGTAGGCTTTTTTTGCAATCATACGTGCAATAGTTGTCACGATGATAAGTGATCCGATCACAATGCTCGTCACAGCCACAATTGACAGTGCGACGCTTCCACCAGTGTTTGGCAAAATAACGATTCCAGCAGTAGTAACTCCACCGCCACCGATTCCACCGAGTCCTCCGGTCATTGACATTGTTGTGTCTCCTTATTAATTATTACGTTTGAGATAATAGGACCATCATCGCTGTAGTATCCAGCTATTCGCTCCGCTCTCTTATGCCTTATTATACATAAATATGACTTAATGTAAAGTATATTATACATTATGCTTATGGCTTTTAATAATAGGGGTTAAAAGTTAGGTATTATTTTTTGCCGAGGGTAGGCTGATCAAGCTCGCGTGGGCGTATCCACATCAGTAAAGCAGCGGCAGTGACCACTGATACGCCGACAGCTATTGCCAGAGGCAGCATTACATTGAATGATAGCCCAGATACGGGCTGGTCAGTTGCAATAGCAGCAACTTGCATCACGGGCGTGCCGGAAGCGTTCTGCGATGCATCGGCCGATGCCGCCTGTGCGCTCTGAGAAGCGGCGTCGGTCGTCGTGGCAGCGTTAGTCGATGACTGACCATTTTGCGTCTTAGCTGTTGACGTCGATGTCGTCACAGGTGTTGATGGCGATGGGGTAGGGGTCGGTGCGGGAGTCGGCGCTACCACTGTAATACTGCGCGCTGTGCTACCGTGATTCCAGATATCGGTGCCCCCGCTGACAATGCTCGAACTACCACTCATACTAATCGATGCAGTGCCTTCAGCAAGCGCCTTAAAGCTAGCGCTCGCAGCGACAGCACTCCCTGTCACGCTCGTGCCACCACTGGTGTAACAGGTGACTCCGTCGGTTTCCGCAATTGAACCACCGAATGACCCGCCACAGCTGACGCCCAGCAACTGAAGTTTTGCCGCGTCATAGACTAGTTTTGCTGTCACGGTGTTTACTTGATCACCATTTTCACTAACAGTAACACTAAAGGTGCTGCCTGTTGTGACGCTTGCGGACGCACTAATCGTAAAGCTTGCGGGGTTGGCAGCATATGCGCTAGAGACGCCAAGCGTGCTCATGATGAGCGCAGCGATAATACCGTTAATAATTCGTTTCATGTTTACTTACTCCAATTACTTAATACTGCTGATAAATCTAATGCATTGACGACGCCATCACCACTGACATCACCCTGCGCACGTGTCTGGCCTGTCTTATTCCAGTTCGTCAGTACCGTGCTCAGATCGAGTGCGTTAATCACCGCGTCACCATTCACATCACCGGCTGCTGGGGTCGTTGGTGGTGGTGTCACAGGCGCAGCACCATTTGGCGACAACCATTCGATATTGTCCAAATATCCGGTCAAATTCGCACCAGCGACAACGACAGATAGTCGCGCACTGGCAACGGTTGATGTGCTGGGGGTATATAAAAAGTTCACGTTACCAGCCTGTACGTCATTAGCGCTACTGGTGCCTTTAATGCCTGTGATGGTCTTACCGGCGCCAATCACAGCACCATTCGCGTCGTATTCATCAATATGAAAATCAACCGTTCCCGAATTTGAGGTCACGTTAATGAATGATTTGACCGTATAGGTCGTGTCACTGCGGACATTTATCTTTGGCGCAAACAGGTTAGTGGCTGCAGTGCTGCCCTTAAATGAAATGCTGTTCAGTGGACCACTTACGGTGCCGTCAAAACTACCATGCCCAGCCAAACTGGTCGTCTGTGCATCGGCCAGTATCTTGGTCGCACTGTCTGATGTCCAGCCGTCAGCGATGCCGTTACTAAAACTACTACCAGACATCAGGTTGGTGCCGCCAGCCAAGGCCGCGCTCATATTGACCACTTGAACGCCCAGGCTTTTTACATATGCAGCAATGGCCGCCAAGTTACCGGCCCTGTATTGATACGCCTCTTTGGTCGCATCATATGACGCGTCGTTGTCAGCTTTGATCTCGTGAAACACCAAAATAACCCATTGATTATTGGCTTTTGCCTGATCGATATATGATTTGACCGTCGCAACCGATACGTCACCCTGAACAGGGACCACACTCAACAAATAATTGTTATACGGATAACTGCTTCGGGGTGAATAATAGGGGAAGGTATTGGTCGCAACGTCACTGCTATACGTCAAATCTTGAAACGCGCGGTGCGAACTATAATATTTGGCGGCAGCGGCAATCGAGCGGTTGTCATAATCACCGTATGGTGTGGCAAAACTGGTCACATTCAATCCGTTACTAATCAACGTTTGCTTGCTGGCTGACATTTCGCTATCCAATTGGGCATCGGTTAGCGTCGGGTTATCTACCTTGGCGGTCAGTGGGTGTGTCACCGTGTGCGACCCGATCTCCCAACCATAGGTATTTTGTAGCGCCACGATGTCCTGCCAGCTCATGTAATTTTTGGTGGTATCAGCAGCACAGTCATTATTGCTGGCATTCGCTACCAATCCCACGCAATCGGTAATCACATAGTTTGTGGCGGTAATGCCGTATGGCTGCAGAGTTTGCGCCGCCAGTAGCGAACTACTCAGTCCATCATCAAAGGTAAACGATACCTTGGCGGTCGTATCGGGAACGTTAGCGGCGTATGCCGACTGTGCGATACTAAGGCTTGACGACATGGCAAGTACAAGTGCCATCAACACACCTGCGACAGACTTCAGATTGATTCGTCGGCTCAACACGCTTGTACCTCAACACATTACGTTAAAACTTTTAACAAATTGTACTGTATTATTGCAAATCTTGCAAGTATAAGCTTGTATATGTATTACGGTTTTGCTTATTCACACGCCCATCTGGACATGACAGGTGTTATTTGGTAGGATGGGGCAAGCCGATCATTCATTTTGATGGTCCCGTCGTCTAACGGTTAGGACACCAGGTTCTCATCCTGGCAATAGGAGTTCGATTCTCCTCGGGATCACCAAAATGAATGATTGAAAAATAGAAAGGCGTAACGCATACGCTTTATGGTCATCTAAAAACACGCTATACTTCGTCCATGTTTAACATTGGCAAAAAGAACAAAGCGCGCAAAGTCATTTCTGGATTTAGCGAAATTCTTCACGAACAGGCTGCCGAAGAAGGCGATGTATCCATCACAGACGAAGTGCTTCGATGGCAAGACGAAGAAACCGATGTGGCGGTATTTTTCCCTGAAAAAGACGGTGACGTCGGCCTCCTTCACACCAGCACCATGCTAAGTGAGGGTATGATAGAAGTTCGCCGTATTTACTTCACGCATACCGGTATTATTTCCGGAATGAAAATCCTCCTCACCCCTGAAGAGGCGAGGGGAATGGATCATGCAACATACGAGTTGTATGCCGAGACAAACTACGCACTTGATGACGGCGTTAGCGACGAAGACATGGCACATTTCTTCGAGACGTTAGGAAAACGCATCGAAAAGTAAGCCCGTTTTGCTCTCGTTATACTCACATCCTATAAAAACTCACTGTTCTCAGAGAAATAAAAAACCTAGCAAAACTAGGATATTTTTCTTTTATATATACGACTAATCGTTCAAAAGTTTATAGAGTTCATGATTCTAAGTCTGTTGTAATTATCAACGAAATATGTCATAACTATTGTAATACTTGACAATGTTTGATATACTAAGTGTGTGCCTGTGGGCGAAAGCCCCCTATCGGATAAGGAATTCCTAAACTGATTAACAGGCACACCAATTACACTCCTTTTAACGGGGGTGTTTTTGGTTACGAGGGCCTTTATTGACTTTCATGACACTGTGAAAGTAATAATTACCACTTCCA
>CALMQN010000082.1 GCA_937872185.1 uncultured bacterium | reverse complement strand
CCTCGGGCACATACTCATCAACCAGCTCCTGTGAAAAATCAAACAATTCATCTTGTTCAGCCACAACTGTAGTTGCATATTCATTCTCTGGCACGCGTCCTATCCCCCTTCGATTTCCTCTATCATACCCGTTGGCATAATCAAGGCGCAAGCACAACCATCATAATCTGTTAAACTGAGGACATGACACACCACGAAAACGTAAAAATGATCACATTTGTTGGCCTGCCTGGATCGGGTAAAAGCGAAGCCGTCACGTACCTGACAGATAAGAGCATTCCTCGCATTTATGCAGGCGGCGTTATTTACGACGCCATGGACAAAATGGGTATTGAGCGTACACAGGAAAATGAAACCAAATTTCGCGTCGATATTCGCGCACAACAGGGCGTCGATTTTGTGTTCAAGGAAGTGGTCAAGCAAGCAAATGATTTGATTGCTGCCGGACAACGACGCATCGTCATTGACGGGTTAAAGACCTGGGACGAATACAAAATAACCAAACAAGAGTTCCCCGGCGAACTGTCGGTTGTCGCCGTCGTTGCACCGCGTCACCTACGCCATCACCGCCTGTCGATCCGTCCACATCTGCCGCTGACTGATCCCGAGGCAAGCGCTCGCGACTGGCATGAAATTGAAGATGTCGGTGCCGGTGGCCCCATTGCCATTGCTGACCACTACATTATTAACGATGGAAACATCGAAAAACTGCACCAATCAATTGATGCAGTCATTTCCGATCTAGAGTTCTAGACTACCCGAGGTACTCGTGCAACTTTTTAGCATCTTTATGCTTGCGAAGTTTCGCCAAAGCCTTGGCTTCGATCTGACGAATACGTTCACGTGTGACAGCAAATTCCTGGCCCACTTCTTCAAGTGTGTGCGATTTACCGTTTTCAAGTCCAAAGCGCATTTTGACAATCTTTTGTTCACGATCACTTAGCGTCGACAGAATTGACTGCACTTGCTCTTTTAGCAGCTGCGATGTAGCTGATTCTTCTGGCGTTGCGCCATCTTCGTCTTCGATAAAATCACCCAAGACTGAATCTTCGTCTTCCCCATCACGACCAACACCTGCATCAAGTGACGTAATGTCTTGCTTGATCTTGATGACGTATTCAACTTTATCCGGTTCCATTTCCAGTTCTTTAGCAAGCTCTTCGATGGTTGGTTCACGGTTAAGTTCCTGGGTCATGCGGCGCTGTGTACGCAGCAACTTGTTAATCGTTTCGACCATGTGCACAGGGATACGAATGGTTCGTGCCTGGTCAGCAATGGCACGGGTAATCGCCTGACGAATCCACCACGTGGCATAGGTACTAAATTTAAATCCTTTATCTGGGTCGAACTTTTCAACCGCGCGCAGTAATCCTGTGTTGCCTTCTTGGATCAGGTCCAGAAAATCAAGACCACGACCGCTATAGCGTTTTGCAATTGAAACAACCAAACGCATGTTAGCTTCAGCCATTTTGTCTTTGGCTTTCTTTTCGCCTGCCACCACACGGTGCGCTAATGCGAGTTCTTCTTCGCTATTTAAAAGCGGGATCTTACCAATTTCGCGTAGATACAAGCGAACGCTGTCATCACTGGCATCATCAAAATACTGCCCATGGTTCAGAACGTCTTCGTCGTCCTCTTCTTCGTCCTCTAGCTCTTCAATGGCGGGGCCATCAATGTCGCCTAATGGGCCGCCGCTGGCATCAACAATCACTTCCGAAAGCGATACTTCTTCGACGTCGCCGTCGGCAACAATATCTTCGTCTTTTGCTTTTTTACCTTTGACCACTTTGTATCTCCTTAATAAGATTATTGATAAGTCCACGCAGTTCAAGCGCCTTGGCGTCATCACCAATACTTTCTGCATCACGTAGTTGTTCGGTTAATAGATCTTTTTGCTTTTTCTTGTGTTGGTTGGCTACTTGGCGGAGCAATCGAGCGGTTTCAAAGTAACGATCTTGGTCGTTCCACTGCGCATATCGAGCATCGGCCTTTAATAGTAGTATTTTTACATAGGTGTCGTGTTTTTGCAACCCCTTAGGAGTGTCCTTGAGCGCCTTTCCCCCATGGGCCGCCAAGTATGCGGCAACATCTTGTCGGTGTTCGCCTTCAAATGTCATCACATCAATGTCACGAAAAAGATCATGCGTCGCCCCGTCAATCAGCGCAGCAGCCAGAACATTATCTTGATATCCATACTCATCCTGTTCACTCACCGTTGGCGTAACGACTTTTCGAAGTTCCTGTGTAGTTGGACCAGCGGTCGAGGTCAGTTTGTTTTGCAATACCTCAAGCGACGAATCAACGTATACCG
>CALMQN010000081.1 GCA_937872185.1 uncultured bacterium | reverse complement strand
TAATCGCAACTGTAGGAAGTTTTGAAGCCATAACTTTGAGTAATTATAACAGAGATCAGATCAGTTAGCGAGCATGAGCGGTATTGATATATCACCTACTGAATATCAATGACGGCGAATTCGCCAGGCTTTATATCACCCAGCGCATAATTGCCAAAATTGGTGCGATGTAATGCGGTGACGGTATAGCCCAGTGACCCAAAAGTACGGCGAATTTGACGATTGCGACCCTCGTGCATGGTCACAATCCATTCGGTACGGTCATCGTCGTTCATACGTTCTAATTGAAGCGTGCTGGTGCCGTCTTCTAACTGGACACCGTGGTCGCTGATCATCTGTTGATGGAGTGGTGTTAGATCATGATCCAGCCGCACATTATATAGTTTAGTTTTGGCGAATTTGGGGTGTGTCATGGTAAAAGCGAAGTTGCCGTCATTTGACAACAAGATAATGCCACTACTGTCGCGGTCCAGGCGCCCAACTGGTTTAAGGTGATGATACTGGGCAGGAATAAGGTCGTAAATGGTCGGACTTTCACCTTGCTGGCGACGTGAACAGACGTATCCGATTGGTTTATGGAATGCCAAGTACTGATAAACGGTGTCAGCTGCCAGGGGCTCACCTTTCACCGTGATACTATCCCCTGTCGTAAAACGGGCGCCCAGCGTTGCCGCGACGCCGTTTACCTGCACAACACCGTCGGCAATCAAGTTGTCGGCTTGGCGGCGCGAAACACCCAGCTGTAAGGCAAGGTGTTTATTAAGACGTTCGACGGCGCTGTTTTCAGGGGTCATTAGGTATTAGTATAGCAGTATTTCGCCTGAGGGGATGTTACTGAGTGATTTGTGGGGCTGGTGGGACCACAGGCGCAGCTGGGGCCGGAGGTATTGGTGGCAGTGGTGGCTGGACGGGCGCAGCAGGTTGTGACACTGGTGTCGTGGCAGCGTTAAGTTCTTGCGCCATCAGGTTGCCAACGTCAACGGCTGGTGTCTGATCAGTCAAAGGGTGAATCACTCGGTCGCCTAGTGACGCGGGACGGTTGGATGAAAACGGTGCGGTTGGCTGTGGAAGCGGGTTCGTGACAGGCTGCTGGAACGGCTGAGACGCTGCTGGCGGCGTGTTGATAACCGGAGGCGCCGTTGGTGTGGGTTGGAGCGTTACTGACACAGGCGCTGGCTGTGGTGCAACGGGCGCGCTGAAAGGTTGTGCGGTAGCAGTTGGGGCAGTTACTGGTGTAGCAGATGGTGCTGGGGCAGGTCGCGGTGCGGCGGTTACCGGTGATGCGGGACGTGCAACAGCAGATGGTGCCGGAGAACCGAATGTTTGCGCAGGGGTTGGTCTAGGGGCTAGGCTGTCGGCCAGGACATCGTGCACGGTACGGACGACATCTTCGATGCCGACTTGCGATTTGACCAAATAGCGATCGGCGCCCAGTGATTCACCACGGGCACGTTGATCTTCGCTTGATAGAGCTGTCATCATGATGACTTTGATGTCTTTGGTTTCACTGGTGCTGC
>CALMQN010000080.1 GCA_937872185.1 uncultured bacterium | reverse complement strand
GCTGTTTTGATCAGGCAGGTGGAATAATGTCGCCAGTTCAACACTATTAAGAATATTCTGGGTGACCGTCTGCGGAAAAAATCGAAATATATATGCCGTGACTAGCTCTTCGATATCTTTAGCCATCGTGAACTTGAACCCGTTATTAGTGGCCGAATCGAACAATGAGAAAGCAGCGACAACATTCTTCAAGAGCGCTTGTGACTGTGCGGCCGTGTTTGACGACACGACAACACGCACCAATGTTTCGTATGCGGGGTGTTTTGTCTTTTCTTCAATTGCATCAACCAGTGACTGCTCAAGCGATGACAATTGCTTGTCTTCGGGCTTAACCTCTGTGACGACAGGCGGCTTCCATAATGCCTCCATGATGCCTCGCATACTTAATATACTGCCGGATTTCTTTACGCCCTTGTCCTTGCGGACGCTGTTAGCAGCATCGATCGAGTTTTTGGTCCAGCCTTCTTGTGCGGGGCGCATCAAAAACTGCACAGCGACGCCATCTTCCCGGCTGGCTGATGATAATGCGTTCAGTAACGCACGCGCTGCGTCGCGCTTGGACTCTTGATACGTCGCAATCGGGTATACATAGTTCTTCTTCAGTGTGAATTCGCCACCAATCGTGCCACTTAACCTGCCCGCCTGATTAAAAATACTGCGCTCGTCAACTTCCTCAAGCCGTGCCGATGGATAGGCCGCGGCGACCGCCTGGCTGACTGTATCGATCAGTACCGTTGGGATAACTGCGTAATAATGTACTAATCCGCCATGAGCAACGATTTCCAGTGATATGTGTCGTTGACCATATATTCTGCTTTTAAAGCCTTTTGTCAGCGTACTGGCAATAATGTTATACATCACCTGCGCTTGCGACAGCACCTCTTCAGTCACATCACGCTCATCACGACCATTACCTTCCAGGTCATCGCTTGATGGCGGGATGTGAATATACATCGACACCATCTTCAGGCCCCGTTCGTAATTCTTAGCTTCGCGCAGTGTCTTGCGATACTGCGAAAAGATAAACATTCCTAATATTCCTACCGACAATACGACAATGAGTGTCGTGATAATGAAAGCAATCATGGGCGCTCAGCCAGATGTGACCTAGGCGGCCTCACCCAGCCCCCTCCCGTAGCGTTTCTTCTGGTAATCCTTTTGTAGCTGCGTTACAGCTGCCTCCCGTCGAAACGGATCATCCTTTGTCTCGGCAACAATCTTCTTTGCCTTATCTACCCACTCTTTTTCAATCAGATCATCATCGTTAGCAGTCAGTGGCGTATCGCCGACAACCGCAGTGGCACTTGCATCATCAGCCGTAATAACCGGCACAGGGAGCACGGTCGTCATTGGTATGCTGGCGCCAGCAACGATTGCGGCCGCATCGGCTACTTGCTCTTTACGATCCGCGCCTGTTTCAAGACCCGTTTCAGGTGTTGCCTGAAGCGGTCCACGCTCGACGTTCGGCCCATATTGTATAGGGGCTTGTTCCAGTCCAAGCTTTGGTGCCGTAGTCTCAGGTTCCATATCTGTAATTATAGCATACTGCCATAATGCTTATGCATCAAAAATTAACGAATTCTTTTTGTAATATAGACACATCCGATCACGGCAAAAATCAGCACCAATGCTAACTCATACGGGCCGATCGAACCAACGGATTGCAACCCAACCAACATAATAGGCACCGCCGCAATAACGGTCGAATAGTAATACGCTCGACGGAAAGACAAGGCACTAAGCGGCTTTTTGACAGTAAACGCCGACGAAAGATGAGCGACAATGCGACTAATTGCGTATAAAAAATACGTCACCACTCCGAGTGATGACGTATAAGCAAAAATAAAAACTGCGAGGATGCCGAACGGACCAATTGTGGTCGGTGCGGTTAGGTTCAATAAAATAATCAGTAAGCAGAGGCTTACGACAGTAGTGATTGCAACGAGCTTTTCCAACATTCTTATGGTTACTATAACACCAAGAACCATAGGTTGGAACAAGCCCGAGCGACAAGTATAATGTCCAGACCGCTCAGTCGCTCCTATAAAATATAAATGAGCCGGGAATCGGACTACCTGCCGCTGCAGGCTGTTGTACTGACCGCCCTTTACAGGGCAAATGGTCTGTACAGTGCTTTTCCGCGGCGTATCCGACCTTCTTACTACTCAAACCGTTAGTAGAAAGGTCGGACACGCTGGTACTGGGCAAACTTCGCCGTTTGGCGGAGCGTCGGTAACGCCAGCAAGAAGTGCGAAGGTGCGTGGCGTGCGTATGCAAGTCATTGTTTTGCGCTTCGTGTCGTTACCGATTTTCCGTCAAAAGATTCGGGCGGAGAATCGTATGTCTAAATTGTTAAAGTGTTTTTGTGGCTTCGTGTTTGTATGTGTAAAAGCTTGTTCTTACAGTAGCATAAGCGGGTCACTCGGTCAATACGTATGTGGCGTCTTATTCGAAGCGAATATTACAGCAAGCTATCATTATATATGTGAAAACAGATGTAATTTTCATAGATACATGTTTATTACAACAGTGTGTATATTACTACATTTAATATATTCTATGCCATTTTGCTGTCGTGTTTATCCCACAACAAGCGATAATGACGCATTGTCGGCCGCCAGGATGCTAAAATTCGATAACGATACCAAAACGCAACACCTGCAGCGCCATGTTATGGCTGCCGGTAAGTGCCTTCACGCCTCAGCGCCCACAAATCGATCAAAAGCATTACAGTATCCGTCGTAGCGCACATGCGACAGTCGGTACCATGATGGGCTCGTTCAAATAGCTACCTTATCGTCACACAGGCCACGGCTGCTCATGCGTGGGATCGTATTGCGAATACATCGACGTCTGGCAGCGCGCATATAGGTGCCCGTATTCGATGCCTTGACGACGCAACCTGACCCTATGGTTAGGCCCGTGCCTGCAAAGCACATCCCTGCCCTGACATAATGCGCCTGCCGTGACAACGGCCTACTCGCGGATACTCATGGCAACCGCCCTACGGGCTGACTACGCGTTGTCGTGATAACGTATACGCCCCGCAGGGCAAAAATGACACTAACAGATGCAAATGAATGGCTTATCCACACGTGGTATTTTTTACGAGACTTTTTTGTAAATTATCATTGACACAAGCGCTATCGCGTCCTATTATAGGGGTAGCTCCTGAATAAAAAACTTATGCAGAAGCAAAAAATAAACAGCTATCAAAAAACTCCACATTAAAACAACCGTTCCTCGCAGGC
>CALMQN010000079.1 GCA_937872185.1 uncultured bacterium | reverse complement strand
ATGTGATTGAGCTATCTGTTCCGTCAAGCGATCTTAACAGCTTGCTGATTGGTCGAAATGCCGAAACACTCAGAAGTCTTCAATATATTGTTTCTACCGTGCTACGTAACAAGGATGCCGAACTGACCCGCGTTAATATCGATATTGCTGACTACAAAAAGCAACGGGCTGACCGCGTTGCCGTACAGGCCCGGGGCTGGATTGAAGAAGTGCGAAAAACGGGCGATTCATATGTTGCGACATTGAATGCCGCCGATAGGCGTATCGTGCACCACA
Source organism: uncultured bacterium (assembly GCA_937872185.1). Lineage (GTDB taxonomy): Bacteria > Patescibacteriota > Saccharimonadia > Saccharimonadales > Saccharimonadaceae > UBA1547. The sequence goes on along the minus strand of CALMQN010000079.1, from coordinate 2,727 downwards.
TCGCGAGTGAATACAGCGACATTCACACCTTTTCAGAGGGCGAAGGCCGTGAACGAAAAATTACGATTGCTCAGGCAAGTTCGTAGCCGAAGCCAGCGCGTCCATATAAATAGCATGTGTTTGCTCGGCGGTTTTGTGCCACGAGTATTTTTTAATCTGTAAAAATCCTTTTTTGATCAAGTCACTGCGCAGATGATCATCACTAAGCACTTCGTCGATGGCGCGGGCGACGTCGGTCGTGTCGGTCGGGTCAAAGTATACAGCGGCATCCTCGTATACTTCGGGCAGACACGTGGCGTTACTGCTGATGACGGGTGTGCCGTATCCCATGGCTTCTAGCCCCGGCAGACCAAAACCTTCCATCAGTGACGGAAAGACGTAAGCAGCCGCGTGCTCGTACAACCAGTCACGCTGGGTGTCAGGGATGAAATCAGTGAATACGATATTCTTGTAGCCTTTTTCTGTAAACAATGCCTCGTTTTGTAGGGCCGGCTTATCTTTACGGCCGACCAAAATCAAACCCAGATCGGGGTATTTTTTGATCAAGCGTTGATGAGCGGCCGCCAGGCGGGGGACGTTCTTAAAATCTGCCTGCTGGCCTACATACAGGATAAATTGCTTGAATTCGGTCGGATATCGTTCGACAGCACCCTTGTTGACATCGGCTGCCAGCAAGACAGTCGATGTCTTGCCCTTGGCATTCTTGCTGAATGCGATCACCTCATTTTTGGTGTAATCAGTATCGGTAATGATATGAGCACTTTTAGCAATGACCCTTTTAAAGACATATCGACCCAAGAATTGCTTGAAGCGATATTCGATCGGATTTTTGTCAGACATGATGGTATTAAGGAGTGTCAGGTCGTGAAACGTGGTGACTACTTTGCCTTTATAAAACACCGGCTGTTGTGGCATGCAAAAGTGCACCAGGTCGGCCTGTAATTCGTCGAGCAGTTTTTTAAACCCAGTTTGTTCGGCCATCGAGTAATTAGCGAAATCGGCGGTTTTTACGGTGAAGTTATCGGCTGTTGGCGTCCAGAAATGTTTGTCTTTTGACGGCACGAGCACGGTGTATTGATTCGTTTTATCAATGTCCTGCAGATAGGTGACCAGGCGCTCAACATAACGACCCGTTGATGAGTTGATGATGCGTCCGTCAATAACGATATGTGCCATTGCCTAAATTATACCATTTGAAAGGAGAAACCACTCGCAGCCAAGATGATGTGACACAAAACTGAGAAATACCTGAACGGAGAACTGTCCTCCGTTCAGGTATTTCTCAGGAAGTTGGACAGGCGAGGGGTTATTTTTTGAAGACGAAGCGGCTGTAAAAGACGTAGTTCCAGATGAGTGAGGCGATGGTCGCAAGTAGTTTGGCGATGAAGAGTGCGATTGGTGCTGGAATGGTTGATACTGACAGGATGCTAGTAACCAGCGCGATGATGATTGGCTGAATCACCCACAACGCGACGGCGGTGATCAGGATAAACAATGCAAATTGCTTTTTGGCGTTACCACCGGTTGATTTAAACGTGAACGATTTGTTGACGAAGAAGCTGAACACAAAGGCGATCGAAGTTGATATAAAGTTGGCGGGGATCTTGTCGAGGCCCAGACCTACCAAAATAAAAAGAATGGCAAAATCAAGTGCGGTGTTGGCGCCACCAACAATCGCAAAACGTATTTTTTCAGCGTGTTTTTTTATCAGTTCTTGCACCGTGGTACTCCTCTATAAAATATAATGGGCGGTTTTTGGTTTCGTTAAAAATGCGGCCGATGTACTCGCCAATAATACCAAGTGATAGCAGCTGCAGTCCACCCAAAAACAACACGACGGCCATCAGTGACGGATATCCGCCCACAGGATCGCCGAACAAAATGGTGCGAATGACCAACAGCACGATAAAAATAAAGGCGATACCAGACACGATAATGCCCAGCAGTGACGAGACGCGCAGCGGTGCCGTGGTGAATGATGTCAGACCATCGATTGCAAAGTTAATCAGTTTGCCATAATTCCATTTGGTTTCCCCTGCAGCGCGCGGGTCACGGTCATAGGTAATTTCTTTCTTTTTATATCCAATCCAACTGAACATGCCCTTGGTGTAGCGCTGTGATTCGCGGATTTGTGTCAACGCATCAACCGCCCGGCGATCCAACAAGCGAAAGTCACCGGTGTCTTGTTGAATGGTGATGTGTGTCGCTTTTTGCAGGATGCGGTAATATAGCTTGCTGCTGGCCTTTTTCAGCCATGACTCGCCCTGGCGGTTGTTGCGCTTGGCATAGACATCGTCATAACCCTGTTCCCAGTACTTGATCATCTCGGGGATCAGTTCGGGTGGGTCTTGCAGGTCGGCGTCGATGATAACGGTGGCATCGCCTGTTACATGGTCCAGGCCAGCCAGCATGGCAATTTCTTTACCAAAGTTACGCGACAGGTCGACGTAGGCCACGCGGTCGTCACTTTCGGCGTATTCTTTGATGATGCCGATGGTTTTGTCACGACTGCCGTCGTTCACAAATAAAAATTCGAACTGGTATTTCTTGTTATCGTTCGCCAGTGTGCCCAGGCGTTGATACAGGTGTTCCAGCACCTCTTGTTCGTTATAGGCTGGGATCAAAATACTAATCTTTTTCATTGTTATCAGTATACCACGGGGGTGCAGCGAGAGTTCTTAACCACCATGAACCCATGTATAATAGGTATATCTAACACAATAAAGT
>CALMQN010000078.1 GCA_937872185.1 uncultured bacterium | reverse complement strand
AAGGTATAGGAGTCCGGCACGAATTCACGAATATTTGTTCCGAACTGAAGGGGGTTACCTCGCTTATCTGCTATGAGGATATCAACAGCCGCACCAGCGGGGTGCCCCGCGACCTCCGGCACCGCAATGAGCCGGTGTGTTGCAGAAAGTAGTTCTTTTTCGGAATAGCTGCCTTTTAGTTTCTCTCTCTCGGCATCAAAATTCCGTTTCTGGATTTCAAGGGCTCGATATCCACAATGAACGACTAGTCTCAAGTCTGGATTTTCCTCTACCAAGAACGAAGCGGCCTCACCGAGCCGCCGAGCAACTCCTTCTCGTACGTACACCTTCCACCCGACGTACGGTGCCATTTCTTGATAAGGTTGCACAGCCGTCAGGTTTGGGATGCTCTCAATAGGTATCATAGGGTCGTCGATTGCGTCCACGGGCACAGATGCATAATCATCGTATCCAAGCATTTTCTCTTCGAGCTCTCTATATATATCTTGCTTTTTCATATTCTTCTCCAAATAGTTTTTATAGTTATTCAAAAACGCCAGCTCGTGCTGGCGTAATAAATTCAGGGAATAACTAACTAAGCACGAGCTGGCAAAAGATGCACGTGATGTAGAGTGATGAATAATGCTACTTCTCGAATTTCCATAAGTAAATATTAACATAAGTATATAGTTACGTCAAACGAATTAATCTTAGGGCAAAAGCGTACTAACATAAAAAATGATGAATAACTTATACGACGATTTGTTTCTATTTGAATCTCACTTTTTGTATACTGTCTGTATGAACTGGTGGGTGCTGAAACGGCGACCGCATATATCATGGCTGATCGCCATCGCTTGCGGTGGACTGTTGGTCGGGGTATTTCTGGCGCAGTATGTTCCGACAACGATTTTTTCATCTCTTTTTTGGCTGATAGCTGCTGTGATGATTGCGGCCCTTGCACTGCAGCGGCGGTATATGTACTTGATCCCGGTGCTCGTTGTGGCGTGTGTTGTCATTGGGCTGTGGCGTGGGTCGGTGCAAGAAATTGATCTGACAGATTTGAAACAACTTAACGGCCAGACAGTCACACTGGATGGTCATGTTCGTGATGATGTTGATACCAACGCACGGGGCGAATCGGTGATTCGTATGGATAGTTTGCACCGTGATGGTCAAGCGATTGCTGGGACGATGTGGGTGAGTGCCAAAGGATCCTTTGATATAAAGCGAGGCGATCAGATAAGGGTGAGTGGTGTTGTCGGTGGTGGGTTTGGGAGCTTTGCTGCCAGTATGTTCCAGGCTCACGTCGAGAGCGTGCAGCGATCGCAGCCGGGTGACGTAGCGCGCATTGTTCGCGACTGGTTTGCAGATGCCGTACGCCTGGCAATTCCGGAACCTGCCGCGAGTTTAGGCATTGGGTATCTGGTCGGCCAAAAGCGCGCACTACCAGCAGATTTAATCGAGGCGTTGCAGATTGTCGGTTTGACTCATGTGGTCGTCGCGAGCGGATACAACCTGACGATACTGGTGCGGCTAGCGCGTCGATTATTTGAACGTGTTTCCAAATACCTATCTGCGCTTGCCGCCAGTGCGATGATCGCCAGTTTTGTGGCGGTAACCGGCATGAGCCCCAGTATGTCCAGGGCCGGTCTGGTTGCTGGGCTTAGTTTGGCTGCCTGGTATTATGGTCGCAGGTTCCATCCAGTTATATTGTTAGCCTTTGCGGCAGCCGTGACAGTGATGATTAACCCCAGTTACGCGTGGGGCGATTTGGGTTGGCAGTTATCGTTTGCAGCTTTTGCTGGAGTGATGATTTTAGCGCCACTATTTCAGCGGTTTTTCTTTGGTGACACTCAGCCAAGTATCATCCGCCAGATTCTGGGCGAAACGGTTGCGGCAATTATTGTGACGGCGCCAATAGTGATTGGGGCATTTGGTCAGTTTTCGAATGTAGCTATTATCGCAAATCTGTTGGTTGTCCCGTTGGTGCCACTGGCGATGCTACTGACATTTATTGCAGGCATCGGTGCACTGTTATTCCCGATGGCCGCAACCTTGTTTGGGACACCCGCACGGCTGTTACTGGACTATATGGTTGCAGTCGCAAATTATCTGGCGCAGTTGCCGTGGGCCCAGACAAAATTTGAGCTGGCACCTATCGCGGTTGCCGTTTGTTACGTTGTGCTAATCGGCGTGTGCGTACTACTGTGGCGTAAAACCCGGTTTGATCTGCGCGACGCCAACATTGTCGTGTAATCTTTCGCCGATGTCCGTCCTCGGCGCTTTCCGGTATCTGTTATAATAGTGGTAACGAACAATTACCCACAAACGGAGAGCGCGTATGTCAGGTCACAGCAAATGGTCAACAATTAAACGAGAAAAAGGCGCTAAGGATGCCAAGCGCGGCGCTGTCTTTACGCAAATCGGTAATTTAATTGCAATCGCCGCTCGCAGCGGGACTGATCCTACGATGAACTCGGCTCTTGCCATGGCAATTGACAAAGCAAAGCAAGCCAACATGCCAGCTGCTAATATTCAGCGCGCCATTGATCGTGTGGCTGATAAGAACGCCGCGGTTTTAGAAGAAACGGCATACGAAGGCATGGGCCCCGGCGGTGTTGGTATTATTATCGAAACCGCAACTGATAACAAAAATCGCACGTTTCCCGAAGTAAAGAACGCTTTGACCAAAAATGGCGGACGTATTGCCGATGCCGGTAGTGTGATGTTTCAGTTTACCCGTAAGGGCGTGATTCGAGTTGCAGCGACCGGTGAGGATGCACTACTGACTATCCTTGATGCGGGTGCCGAAGACGCTCTGGAAGAGGACGGCAACATTATTGTGTATACCGAACAGAAAGAACTGGCCAAAGTTCGTCAGGCAATTTTAGATGCGAACCTGAAGATCGAAGAAGCAGAACTGCAGTATGTACCTAACGGATCTGTCGTTATTGAGGACCCCGAAATCGCACAAAAAGTGCTGAAGATCATGGACGCATTGGAAGATTTGGATGATGTTGTTGGCGTTCACACCAATGCCGATATCACTGCTGAGATATAGCTGAACATTATACTTGTTATTTGCTGAGAGTATTTGTATGATGTGGGTATGCGTAAGCGTTTTGTGGTGGCAATGCTTGCTGGTCTATTTGTGGTTTTTGGACTATGCGCTAAAGATGCCGCGGCAATCAGCCCGAACTTGGTATTTAGTCAGGTAAAACCTGGTAACTCAACGAGCCCAAGGATAATCGAATTATATAATAACGCAGCGGTCCCAACTGAAGTTGGAGGGTGGTGTACGTATTATGTCAGCCCGGCAAACACAACGCCGTATACAAAACTATGGTGTTTTGACGAGACCAATCCGCTCATCCATGTCTTTTTGCCCGCGCACGCGTTCGTGCTGTCGTCCTCAACGCAGACGGCCCTGGAGTCTGACATAGCACTGCTGCTGGGCCTCGGTAATGGTACAAGCGGCCACGTATACCTAAAAGACAAGTCAGGTAATGAGGTCGATAGGGTAGGTTGGGGCACTGCGACAAATGCCGAAGCATTGCATCCGGTCATTCTGCCTGTCAGCAAGGTCGTTGAGCGTCAGGCATCGCTTGATCCAGCGGTATTGATTGATACTGACGATAACGCCAGCGATTTTTTTGCATCGAATCTGCGTGGGCAGTATCATTACGGCGCGCTATATGAAGTCGTTGATGTCTGTGCGAATATTGTCGGTATTCAAGAGCTTATACCTGACGGGTACTCGGTCGATCAAGCCAGCAACTGCATGCCGCCGCCTGCCGACCAATGTCCGAATATTGCCGACCTGCAAGTAACAATCCCTGTTGGATATGAACTTGATGCAGACCTGCTGTGCCAGTCAGATGCTTGCAGTAATATTATTGGACTGCAACTGAGTATCCCTGACGGCAAAGACTTGATCAATGGTGAATGTATTGATCACGACATGTGTCCTAATGTTGACGGTATACAAATTGTCGTGCCGGACGGGTATGGGTTGATCGATGGATCATGCCTTTTGCAATTGCTGCCGATCTGGGTCAATGAACTGCTTGCCAATGCAGATGGTGACGACAACGGACATGAATTCGTCGAACTGTATAACCCGAACATGACGTCAGTTGACCTGGCGCTCTATCGATTGGTCGTCGGGATTGATGCACCTAAAACGTATGCCTTTCCGGTGGGTGCAGTGATCGCAGCGGGGCAATATAGTAGCTTTTCGGATGATGACATTGCTTTTACGCTGGTTAATTCGACCAGCAAGGTTAGTGTGCTAAGCGCAGATGACCAGCTTATCAACGAGGTGCCAGCATATATGAACCCAGCCGATGGTATGGCCTGGGCATTGGTTGGCGGAACGTGGCAATATACGAATCAGCCAACGCCAGCATCCGAAAACAAAGCATCGGTATTTGATCTAAGCGATGAGGAAGAGGAAGTAACAGGTTTGAAGCCTTGTGCATCTAATCAGTATCGTCATCCCGAAACAAATCGTTGTCGCTTATTGGTGACGGCTGGCTCAACTTTGTTGCCCTGTAAAGATGGGCAATATCGCAGCGAAGAGACCAATCGCTGTCGATCGCTGAGCGCTGACGTTAATTCATTGACACCCTGTGACGCCGATGAAGTCCGTAACCCGACGACCAATCGTTGTCGCCAAATTGCTAGCGTTCAGGGTGCATTGTCGCCATGTAAGGCTGGGCAAGAACGCAATTCTGATACGAATCGTTGTCGGAATGTGACCGGTGACATCCCGGAAGCGGCTTTTGCGGTCCAGCCAGTGACGGGTGCTGCGGATAATACGGCGAGTTGGTTAGCGCTTGGTGGTATCGTGCTAATCGCCTTAGCGTACGCCGTGTGGGAGTGGCGCGTCGAATTGATCAAGCTGCTACGCAAGCTCGCATCGTTCTTTCATTTTAGTAAATAGCCTATACTAGGCGTATGAAGATTATTGGGATCGATCCAGGCACGGGCATCATGGGCTTTGGCGTGATCGAAGTGATAAAAGACAAGATCAAGCTGGTTGATGCCGGTGTCATTACGACACCTGCGCATACGCCGCACGATGAGCGACTGGAAGACATCTTTGATAGTTTGACGGAGATTATAAAACAGACCCAGCCTGACCAGATGTCTATCGAAAAATTGTTTTTTTCACAAAATATTACGACGGCTATGACGGTTGCCGAGGCGCGAGGAGTCGCACTGCTTGTTGGTCGCAAAGCGAAGCTGCCGATTGCCGAATATACACCGCAGCAGATTAAGCAGACACTTACCGGATATGGCAAGGCCGATAAAAAACAGGTCCAAGAAATGGTTCGCCTGCAACTGGGGCTATCGGAAGTGCCAAAACCAGACGACTGCGCAGACGCACTTGCAGCTGCAATTACCCATTCACTAATGTCCAGGGTATAATAAGAATATGATTGCGCATGTATCAGGAGTTGTGGCTGAAAAATTTGGGAGTGCTGTTATTGTTGACGTGGCTGGCGTCGGGTATGAAGTCCAGGTTGCAGCCGGTGATTTTGACAATGCGCTCTTGGGCGAGATCGTCAAATTTCATACGTATCACCATATTCGCGAACAGTCGCAAGAACTGTTTGGGTTTAGTAGCCTGAGTGCGAAGAAATTATTTGAAATGCTGATCACGGTGCAGGGCGTTGGCCCTAAGGCGGCATTATCGATACTATCTGTGGGCGATAGCGAATCGGTTCGTAACGCAATTGCTAATAGTGACAGCGCGTATATTACTCAGGCTGCCGGCGTCGGCAAGCGCATTGCTGAACGCGTCGTCGTTGATTTATCCGACAAAGTTGGCCTAGCGGTACAGATTACTCGATCACCGGGTGCATCGATCGTCACAAGTGACGAGGCACTTGAGGCGTTGATCGCGCTTGGTTATACGCTTGCCGATGCGACGCGGGCGCTTGAGAATGTAGCGGCAGATCTGCCGACCGCAGCGCGCGTGACGCAGGCTTTGAAAGGAAATGCATAATGGCGATCGAACGAATTATTGATACGAGCTTGCACGACGATGATGCAAACGAAGAGATTATTGAAGTCACCCTGCGCCCAACGACGTTTGCTGATTATACCGGTCAAGATCGCTTGAAGAAGAATCTGAAACTGGCGATTGACGCTGCTAAAAAGCGCGGTGAACCAATCGAACACATTTTGTTATACGGCGCCCCGGGCCTTGGCAAAACAACCATGGCAAGTGTCATCGCACACGAAATGGGCACGAATATGCGCGTGACCAGTGGCCCCGCCATTGAGCGAGCAGGAGACCTGGCAAGTATTCTGACAAACCTAAATGATGGCGACATTTTGTTCATCGACGAGATTCATCGCTTGGGTCGAACCGTCGAAGAAGTGCTCTATAGCGCGATGGAAGATTTCAAACTGGATATTATGATCGGGAAAGGTCCGGCCGCGCGCAGCGTCCGTCTGGACTTGCCACGGTTTACCGTTATTGGTGCGACGACTCGCACAGGGGCATTATCGGCACCGCTGCGTGATCGCTTTGGGCTGATTCACCGACTGGAGTTTTATACACCCGATGAAATCGCCCATATTATTACCCGTGCCTCGAATATCCTTGATAGTAAGATTCATCCCGATGCTGCCACGATGTTATCGACGCGCGCTCGATTGACACCGCGTATTGCCAACCGACTGCTCAAGCGAGTACGTGATTACGCCGATGTAAATGGTGATGGCATTATTGACACGGTCACGACTAAGGCAGCGCTTGCGCTGCTCGAAATTGATGAGCTGGGGCTCGATCCTGGTGATCGCAATCTGATAAATAGCATTATCGACAATTACGGTGATAGCCCCGTAGGCCTCAATACGATCGCGGCATTGACTGGTGACGAGGCAACGACCATTGAAGATTTCTATGAACCGTATTTGTTGCAGATTGGTTTTATTGAACGAACACCACGTGGCCGACGTGTCACGCCAAAAGCATATGCGCATGTCGGTAAACAAGCGAACCAAAACCAGCAGAAATTGGTATAATAACAACAGATGAAACCTGAAGTTACTGAAGAAGCTGAACATCCCGTTGCCTATGACGCCGAAGGCAGGCCACTGTATGCTCATCCGGCGCAGCCAAAGCAGCAGGTTGTACACCTTGCACGGCCGACCGAGCCGGTGAAGCAGGTCGTTAGCGATGAGGTAAAAAAACGTCACGAAGAATCAGTACGGTTGTTTCCTAACTTGAACTTAAGTGAAGGCGAATATGTCATCAGCGCGGTCAGACGTCATCCGATTGGGCTGCTGATCCCTATGGCTATCGGTGTCGGACTAGTATTATTGACACTATCGACGTTATTCAACTATGATTTGTTCGCGAATTTCTTTGGGCTGACAGGGTCGGCCGCGGATCCAGCTGCTGCAACGCTGCCAATCGTTCTGCTGGCAGTACTATTCGCCTTTGTGACGTATCTTGCCTACTATGTCTATAACAGCAATAAATTCTTTTTGACAAATGAAAGTGTTATTCAAGAAATCCAGTTAACCTTGCTGTCACATCATGAGCAGACGGTAAGTCTTGCAAACATTGAAGATGCCAGCTATGACCAAAAAGGGATATTCGCCCAGCTATTCGATTATGGATCAATTCGTCTGAGTACGGAAGGCGACGAGACAACATACAAGTTTACGTTTGTGGCAAACCCAAAGCATCATATTGCAAAATTAGATAATGCAGTCGAAGCATTCAAAAACGGTCGTCCAGTTCAGTTCGAAGATTAATTGTTTCGGCTTGTTTTTACAAAGTCATCTTCGTTTTCGAGTGTTGCACGAAGCGTATAGGCTTTGCATTTTGCATCCGTGCAGTTGACGGGTTCATAGCGGTAATCACTGTTTGCTTCGTTGATCTTGACACCAGCAGGGTCAGCTAAGAGGGCGGGATCGACAGAACGGAGAGTGGTCTCTTCGATGGTTTGTGGGTAGTAGCCTTGTTCCTTAAAGAAGACTTCTTCAAGGCTGTAGTAAAGTGCATTGATGGATGTTTTGCGGACATTATCACGTGCAGCAACCTCGACGTTACTACGCTGAATGAAGAACAATACGCTTGCCGCGCCAAGAATGACAACAATAAATAAAAGTTCTATCACCGTAAACCCGCGAGAGTGTGTATTCATATGTCTCTATTATAGCAAATTGCAGCCGAGGGCCGTATAATAATAGGTAGATTAAAGAGAGGGAATAATATGTCAGCAAAAAGAGCATCGAAAGATCCGCTATCCGAAAAACCCACCGCTAGTGAAGGTAAATTAAAAGCGTTGGGCTTGGCCCAAGAACAAATTAATAAACAATTTGGCGATGGTGCTATTCGCCGCTTGGGCGACACAACAACCGTTGATGTCGAACTTGTCAGTAGTGGTTCGCTGTCACTTGACCTTGCGCTGGGTGGCGGGTATCCAAAAGGTCGCATCCTAGAAATTTATGGTCCGGAAAGCTCAGGTAAGACAACGCTGACATTGCATGCGATTGCCGAGATCCAAAAACAAGGTGGCACAGCGGCGTTCATCGATGCTGAACACGCACTTGATCCTGCCTACGCACGTCGCTTGGGTGTCGATACAGATAACTTACTAGTATCGCAACCTGATAACGGCGAACAAGCACTTGAGATTGCCGAGACGCTGGTGCGTTCTAACGCGGTTGACTTGGTTGTTGTCGACTCTGTTGCCGCACTCGTCCCACAGGCCGAAATTGATGGCGACATGGGTGACAGCCACATGGGGCTCCAGGCACGATTAATGAGCCAAGCACTGCGTAAGCTGACGGGTATTATCAGTAAAAGCAAAACGACCGTTATCTTTATTAATCAGATTCGTATGAAGATCGGTGTCATGTTTGGCAACCCTGAAACAACAACCGGTGGAAACGCGTTGAAGTTTTACGCTTCAGTCCGTTTGGACATTCGTCGTACTGGACAGATTAAATCTGGCGAAGAAATCATTGGTAGCCGTACGAAGGTAAAGGTTGTCAAAAACAAGATTGCGCCTCCTTTTCGCGTGGCAGAATTTGACATCATGTATAACGAAGGTATTTCAAAGACCGGCGACGTTCTGGATCTAGCGGTGCTGCATAACATCGTTGAAAAATCTGGTGCGTGGTTTGCATATGCAGACGCAAAGATCGGTCAAGGCCGCGAAGCTAGCAAGGAATATCTAAAAGAGAATCCTAAGGTATTGGCTGAAATTGAAGCTAAGGTCCGAAAAAAGGTTGCTGAAGAAGCGGCTTAAGAGATCCTATGATCATTACCGCAATCGGTATTCAAGCTCGTGATAAGAACCGGGTAAACGTATCGGTCGACGGCAAGTATCGGTTTAGTTTGGACGTGTTTCAGCTGAGTGGCTTGGGCATACGGGTTGGTAAAGAATATAGCGAAGAAGAGCTGGTGGGGCTACAGGATGAGAGTATCTTCGGTAAAGTTTATGCCAGGGCGCTTGAATACTGTTTGATGCGTCCGCATAGCGCCAAAGAAGTCCGCGATTATTTGTACCGGAAGACTCGCCCCGTGCGGACCAAGACGGGCGAGCTAAAGCCGGGTGTCAGTCCTGATATTACGTTGCGGGTATTTGATCGATTGCTCGAAAAAAACTATATCAATGATCAGAACTTTGCCCGTTATTGGGTTGAAAACAGATCACTGAAAAAAGGTGCTAGTAAGCGTAAACTAACGGCTGAATTACGTGCCAAAGGCGTTGAGCAATCGATTGTCGAGCAATTGTTATCTGAAAGCGATCGAACTGATGAGAATGAGCTACAAAAAATAATTGTGAAAAAACGCAACAGGTATCCCGATGATCAAAAACT
>CALMQN010000077.1 GCA_937872185.1 uncultured bacterium | reverse complement strand
CCACGTTTGATTCGTGCTCGGCAAGCGTCCGCGCAAAATACGTCTTGCCGTCATAACCTGCTACAAAAAACAGATAATCGCCGCTCGATGGACTGACCGTTGCCAGTAATGCCGTCAGCCCTGGACTGGCAATTGGGCCCGGTGGCAGCCCAGTGCGAATACGCGTATTATACGGCGAATCAAGCGTCGATATTGGCTCGACGCCCAGCTTCTTTGCTGCATAAATAAAGGTGACATCTGATCCAAGCGTCATGCCAGCATTCAAACGAGAGTAAAACACCTGTGCAACCTGTCGTTGATCACTTGATGGTTCGGATGTACCAGATTGTGATCTGACTTCGCGTTGCACGATCGACGCCAGTGTGATGCCCTGATAGAGCGTCAGACCGCGCGCCTTAAACTGATTACCTAAATCATTGTCCGCCACAACACCAGCAAATTGGTTGAACGTATATTGCAGAATGTCTTTCACCGATGCGCCGGCCCCAAAACGATACGTTTCACCGTATACATAACCTTCTAAATCGGTACCTGCTGGCTTGCTATCAAACAGCGGTGATTCATACGTCGCAGTCAATGCCGCATCGACTTCTTGTGCCGCATACCCAGCATCAAGAAGGACTTGTCGATGCTCGGCCAGCGTCGCACCAGGATAGAAGGTGATCGAAAATTGATCAACTGTTCCATTTACCAAATGCCCGACGATATCGGGGGTCGATTCGGACGGCGTCAATCGATACGATCCGGCCTGCAGCGTATCTCTTGTGTCAGACAACCGAGTATATACACCAAATGCGGCAGCGCTACGAATAATACCCGCGCTCTCAAGTTGTTCCGCTATCTGATTAGGCGTCGCACCCGATGCGATTGTCACAGGGATAAGTTTGGCAGAATCGTTCGATACGGGGGACAGCTGGATAGAATACCACAGCCATGATGAGAGAAGCGTGGTGATTATAATGGCAACAGCAATGACGCCGGCCCACAACAGCATCTTTTTGGTCGGTTTTTTATGCTTCAACCCACTGGGTTGACCCTCGATTGGCTGTGCTGCCGGTAGCTCTGGGTTCGTCGACCGCTCAACTGGCATTTGGAGGGGTGGTTGATCAGGCATAGTGTGACTCTAGGTAATCCTGCAAGATAATTGCAGCCGCCTGGGCATCAATATCGGCCTTACTGTACGGTCGATTATGAGCAGCCAGCTGCTGCTCGGCCAGCACACTGGTTAGTGACTCGTCCTGAAACTCAATAGCAACATTCATATCTTTCAACTTTTCGGCAAAGGCCTCAACATAGACCGTTTGTGCCGTTGCCTCACCCGATTGATTGCGTGGATATCCAACAACAACCGTGCCGGCCCGCTCGCTAATCACAATCTTTGCAATCGCCTCGATCTCACCCCCGTCAACGTCAATTGTCTCAAACGGCACAGCAATACGCACCGACGTATCAGCAACGGCAACGCCAATTCGCTTTTCCCCAACATCCAAGCAGACCAAGTTGGCGCTCATGCCAGTTTAATTATCCTGCAATTTAAATTCGACAGATATTCGGTTGACGTCGTTTGGTACCGTGCGCACCCAGAAGAACGAGAACTGTACTTCCACATCACTAACGCCGTTAATCGAACCAAGCGTGTCTTGGACTTCGCCAAATATCTTGCCCTTCACTTGTTGTTTGACTTCTTCTTCGTCAATTTTCGGACCAATTTGCCCAGTGCTGACAATCTTGACCGTACTAGCGGTGGCGGTCTTGCTGTACCCTGTCAATTTAACCTTGCTGATGCCAGTGTCGTATACTTTCTGATTAGCCTTACCCACCAGCTGCTTTTCCAGATCAGCGTTCAAGAATACTTCCAAATCTGCCTTGGCGATAGCAGTGATCGTGTACGTAACATTGCTGGTTAATTTTGCCTTGCCCGTTGCCGCTTCGGTATCGACGGCAGGGGCCGATACGGGCGTGCCGTATTCAACGGTAAAGCTTTCGTCGATAGTTACCTCGCCGTTCACAAACAATTTCACCAACGCTTTTTTGGCTTCAGTTGTTGATTGCTCCTTCAATTTGTCAGTCGCAAGTGCAATATCGTTAGCTGATACGACTTTGGCAACCCGACTCGTTCCATTAGCGGTTGCAGCAGTTAGGACTGCAGATATGGCAGCAGGTGCGCCACTCATACTCCCCGTTACGCCATTATGGTCAGTCCCGTTCGCAGTGGCAGTGATCGCTACATTAGCTCCAGAATTGTTGTCAGTCGTCGTG
>CALMQN010000076.1 GCA_937872185.1 uncultured bacterium | reverse complement strand
CCCCTGTGCCCGTTCATACGGGTGCAGGGGGCATCCCAAGATTATTATTCGCTCGGCTCTGGTCGGGCGTTTTTTAGTTCGGCGATGCGTTCGGCTTCTTTTTGCTCTTTGTATTTTTTAGTGACAGGGTCTTTACCTTCTGCGATGCGTTCTTTGTTGGCTTTGATCTGTTTTTCGTCGCGGAAGCTAAATCGGATTGGTGTGCCAGCAAAGTTAAAGGTTTCGCGAAGGTGACGTTCTAGATAGCGTTTGTATGACCAGTGAATAAATTTAAGGTTGCTGCCGTAAATGACAAACCACGGTGGTGACACATCGGTCTGCACCATGTAACGCAGTTTTGGATGCGTGTTTTTAAGTCCGGCTGGCGGGTGGCGTTGGATCAGTTTTTGCAAAAGGTCGTTCAACTGACGCGTTTTAAGCTCTTGTTTGCGGCGAGCATCGATATCTAGGGCCAAATCAAACAGTTTGGTGACGTTTTGGCCGGTGACGCTGCTGGTAAAAATCAGCGGTGCCCATGGGGTAAATTTGAATGTTCGGGCGATAGTAGGCGCCAAGGCATCACGCGTATACGCGTCTTTGTCTTCGACGCTGTCCCATTTGCTGATAACGATTACCATGCCCTTGCCGGCTTCGTCGATGATACCTGCCAGGCGCTGGTCCAGTTGAGTATTTAGTTCGTTTACGTCCATCAGTAAGAAGCAGACGTCGCTTTCTTCGATGGCTTGCAGGGTGCGTAGCACCGAGAACTTCTCGATACCAACTTCTTGCTTGCCTGGTTTTCGCATACCGGCGGTGTCCAGGATTTCGATGTCACGTGCGCCGTAACGGACCGATATACGGTTGACGTCGCGGGTGGTTCCGGCGATGTTGGCCACAATTGCCTGCTGCTTACCAGCCAAGGTATTAAACAGATAACTTTTGCCAACATTTGGGCGGCCGATCAGAGATACGCGCAGCACATCGTCAGGCACTTCTTCGCTTTTGGCAGGGATAATGTCAATAATGGTGTCCAAAACGTCTTCGATACCAACACCGTGTTCGGCACTGGTGCGGATCATTTCACTGATGCCCAGGCGTTTAAATTCGTCGTTTGGCAGGCTTTCTTTCAGATCGGATTTGTTGACCAGCAAGATCACAGGTTTTTTGCTGCGGTGGGCTTTTTTGGCAACCAATTTGTCTTGGTCGCTAGCATATTGGCTGCTGTCCACCACAACCAAAATCACGTCAGCAGCATCAGCCGCCTCTGTAATTTGTTCTTGAATTGATGCTTCAAATTCATCATTTGGGTCTTTCAGACCGGCGGTGTCAACCAGCCAAAATTGGTGGTGTTTGTATTCGACCCGGCCCAGCACGTTATCACGCGTGGTCCCTGCTTCGCGGGCGACGATCGCCTGCTGTGAACGGACTAAACGATTAAAAGGCGA
>CALMQN010000075.1 GCA_937872185.1 uncultured bacterium | reverse complement strand
AGGGAACACGCCGCTGCCGACGACGATGAACAATAGGTTAAGCCAGCCGATGTCCAGATCTGGTCTGGTGACGGCAGCAACCAAAAGTCCCGTGGGGTACAGGATGCACAAGAAGAACACGGCGTTGACCAGCCGACCGCGGTCGCTGTATTTTTTTGCCATTTGGCGCCGCAAGAGATACGAGCTAACCGCAAATATAAGATAACCAATGAACAGCAGGCGCCAGTCAATCATTGCCCTATAGTACAATATAAGGGAAATGAATGCAGCACTTGAAGATAAGCTAAAGACGCTCCCACGCAGTGCGGGTGTGTATTTTCATAAATCAAAAAGCGGCGAGATTATTTATGTCGGCAAGGCAGCTGTGTTAAAAAACCGCGTAAAGCAATATTTTCAAAGTACGCGTGATATGGATGTTAAAACCAGGGCGTTGGTGGCCGAGATCGATGATACCGACTGGATCGAAACCGAGAGCGAAATTGACGCCTTGTTCTTAGAAAGTGAAATGGTCAAACGGTATATGCCACGCTTTAACATTTTGCTGCGCGATGACAAATCACAACTATTCGTGCGCATCGACATGAAAAGCGAATGGCCACATGTCAGTTTTACGCGCAACCCGGCTGACGATGAAGCAGATTATTATGGCCCGTACTATAACGGTTACGCGGTTAAAAAGGCATTACGATATCTACGCAAGGTGTTTCCGTACTACACTAAACCACCCAAAAGCGGCGAACGGGTTGATCTGGACGTACATATTGGACTAAGTCCAAGCCCCGGCACGACGAGCGACGAATACAAGGCATCGCTGCGAAAGTTAGTGCGTTATATGGAGGGCGGCCGCAAGGCGCTTTCAAAAGAGATTGAAAAAGAAATGCAGTTGGCTGCAAAACTGCATGATTTTGAAAATGCGGCAGCGCTTCGCAATAAGCTGCGCGACCTGCGCGAACTGCAGCAACGTATTATGTTTGGTGATCGTGAGTTTTTGGACATTAGTAAGGACAAGGCGCTTACGGCCATCGTTGACCTGTTTGATCTGCCAAAAATCCCGGTACGCATCGAAGGTTATGACATCAGCCACATGAGTGGTACGAATGTTGTTGCCAGTATGGTGGTATTTACCAACGGGGTGAGTGACCGCGCTAAATATCGCAAATTTAAAACCCGCATTGAACAAAACGACGATTATTTTAATATATACGAGACACTGCAGCGCCGGACAAGCGAAAAAAATATGAAATCATGGCGCATCCCAGATTTAATTGTGATCGACGGGGGTAAAGGCCAATTGGACGCAGCCCTAAAGGCGCTCGAAGAACGTAATTTGCATATTCCGACCATCAGCATCGCCAAACGCGAAGAAGAAATTATTATTCACCGGACGCGTTCGAATGTTGGTACGGTGAAATTGCTTGACACTATTAATGAACCGTCGCAAAGCATCGAAGTGACCAAATCGGGTGAGTATCTGACGGTTAATCTGCATCCGGGTCAAGTGAACGCTTCGTCACACTCAGGTAACCTGCGCGGGGCTGACACGTTTTCAACGTATTCGGATGTGACCAAACTGTTTCAGCGTATCCGCGATGAGGCTCACCGGTTTGCCATTAGTTACCACACGGTTTTAAAGCGCGCCAAACAAACAGCCAGCAGCCTAGAGGACGTGCCAGGGATTGGCCCGGCCACACGGCGCGCATTGATACGAAAATTTGGCAGCTTGCGGGCAGTGCAAAGCGCAACCGAACCGCAGCTAGTTGCCGTTATTG
>CALMQN010000074.1 GCA_937872185.1 uncultured bacterium | reverse complement strand
ATATCACCAGCCCCATGTCAGCTGGCTGTAACAATCTATTAAAACAAGGCGCCCATCCTGTCACGCGGGTAGAGGACATTATCGAAATCATTGCGCCACATTTATTAAAGGGCCAATCAATCTTGCCACTCGGCAATACACCGCTCGAATCAACTATCATCGGACTGTTGCAGCAGGGGATTCGCGACGGCGACCAGTTGCAAGAACAATCGGGGGCCGACATCAGTGAGTTTTCGCAGGCGCTCACTATGATGGAAATCAATGGAACCATCCGCGCCCTTGGCGGCAACCAGTGGACATTAAGGTAGTTTTATGCTATAATACTTATCAGCGTCGAACTCACTGCGCTATCATTGATACCGAGTTCGACGAGAACTTCGGACAACCAACGAAAGGGAACCACTGTGACGATGCTATTTGGGCAGCATGGAGCTGCCAACCTTGCTCTCGACGAGCGCAAGGCGAAGACCGTTGCGGATCTGGAGAAGATCTTGGCCCGCGTGGCCGAGGCTCCTCACCCCGGAATGATCGACGACAAGATCACGATCATCTCTCACCGCGACGACCTGTGGGTCGCCGCTCAGCCGGGCAGCGACATCCAGCTGTTTCGGGTCGGTGCGTATCGCGAAGGCGATCAGCACTTCGACATCGTGGTCTACCGGCTAACGATTGGTCGCATGGGGGCCTTCGGGCTGCACAACGGCGACCACGTCGATGCCCGCAAGCAGGCACCCACGTGCACCACGCTGCGACCGATCCGCTTCGTCGAAGTCATGATCCCGCGCGGCCTGACCGACGAGCAGATCGAAGAGCGATTCGGCGCCATCGCCGACATCATCGCCATGCTCGAGAGCCTGTTCCCCGCGAGCTAATCGCCTTGTCCGGAGTTGCCGGTCTGCCCCAAGTGGGTGGACCGGCAATTTCATTTTTAATAGCTTTACAAAATATAGCAAGTTGTGTAAAGTCAAGGCTTGTGTCAAGCTAGACATCAAGCACAACCACCATACTTATATATATGAAGAACTTAGTTATCGTCGAGTCACCAGCCAAAGCAAAAACTATCGAGAAGTATCTCGGCAGTGATTTTAAGGTGTTATCAAGCATCGGCCATATCCGATCGATTGCTAAAAAAGTCAAAGGCGGCGGTGAGCCAATTGATGTCAAAAACGGTTTTGCCACGACCTACGAAATCGACAGCGAAAAGAAAAAGACTGTTGCCGAATTAAAAAAGGCCGTCAAAACTGCTGAAACCGTCTGGCTGGCAACCGATGAAGACCGCGAAGGAGAGGCGATTGCCTGGCACCTGTGCGAGGTCCTGGGGCTTGATCCGCTAAAAACAAATCGTATCGTCTTTCACGAAATCACCAAAGAGGCTATTACCGAGGCAATTAAGCATCCTCGTACCGTTGATATGTCCCTCGTTCAAGCACAACAAGCCCGTCAAATTTTGGACCGGATTGTTGGTTTTGAACTGTCGCCAGTTGTCTGGCAAAAAGTCCCGGGCGGCAAATCTGCCGGTCGCGTCCAATCACCAGCCGTCCGTTTGCTGGTCGAACGCGAACGCGAAATCGCTGCCTTTGCTGGATCAGCCCAATTTAAAGTCACGGCCGAGTTTTCCGCAGGGA
>CALMQN010000073.1 GCA_937872185.1 uncultured bacterium | reverse complement strand
TGACCATTAAGGGAATATTCCGTACGATGAAAGACAGCGTGATTGCCGGCGGTGAAGTCACTAGCGGTAAGGTAACGACTGGTTTATTGGCACGCGTTATGCATGACGGCGAACTGGTTGGTGAAGCAGAAGTGACAAGCGTACAGCGCCAACAGCAGGAAGCCAAGGAAGTATTTGAAGGCGAAATGTGTGGTTTGAGCCTACAAACCAGCAAGAAGCTTTCGGTTGAAGAAGGCGACAAACTGGAATTCTTTACGCGAGAACTCGTCAAGCGAACGCTGAGCTAGTACAATAAAGAAAACAAGCGGGAAGGAGCAGACATGTTTCAATTAGACGATAAGTTTTTAGCAGATGTTGGCCTGGCGGATATGCCAGCCGAAGAGCGCAAGGCATTTTTGCAGCATATTTATGACGAACTTGAACTGAGGGTTGGTACGAAGTTGTCTGACGGCATGTCTGACGAACAACTGGAAGAGTTTGAATCGATTATTGAACGCAAGGACGAGGTGATTAGTGCGTGGCTGACCGCCAATGCCCCAAATTATCACAACGAAGAGTCGTTTAGTCGTATTCAGCAGGCAACAGGTCTGGACGTAAACGATCCCGCACTACGCGCCGAGTATACTGCAACCAAATGGTTGGAAGTGAATCGCCCTGATTATCGTGATGTTGTTGCGAGCGTTTTGGCCGAGCTGAAAAAAGAAATTATGGACGGTAAAGATAAGATTTTGGCCAGCGATCAGCCGGCAGCGTAACCGTTCAAAAAGGCGTCACCACTCATTAATCGTCCGCTTGGTGCGATCAACTCGTCAACTGACAGAAAGGCACCGTCCTGGCATACAATGTCGAGTGGTGTTTTTTGTTCGCTGGTGACATGTGCTTTTGTGATGATAATGTCATGACCTATGACGGTGTATTTTGTCTTTGGAAACGACAAGTGGGCGCGGACTTTGCGCTCTGCCTGCGCTGCTGTCATTGTTTTGGGCTGCAGGAGTGCGTCGTCTTTAGTAAAAAGCTTGCTGTAGGTCGCTTGGGATGAGTCTTGCTCGGCCGCACGTAGCTGGCCATCAAGGACGGTGGGCAGTGTGCTAATCAGCAGATCAGCGCTGGTTTGAACAAGCGTGTCGTAAAGATCAAATTTTGTCTCGGTGCCATGTAGGTCAACTGTTTTTTGGGCGTAAACGGGACCTTCATCCATGCCAGCAGTCAGCCGCATGATCGATACGCCGGTATGCGTGTCGCCATTTAGGATTGCTGATTCGATGGGGGTTGGTCCGCGATATTTTGGGAGAAGTGATGGGTGGACATTAATAATGCCACCAGGAAAGAGGTCGATAACACTTTGCGGGATGATACGTCCGTAGGCAACCAAAACGGCAGCATCGGCGCCATACGATGCCAGCTGGTCGGAGATATCCTGTGGACGATCTGGCGTAAGGACGGGGATACCGTGTTCGGCGGCGATGTCTGCGACCTCTAAGGTACGATTGCTACGCGACTGACCGTCAGAGTGGTGCGAGACGACAGCGGCGATAGTATAACCCGCATCAATGAGCGCACGCAGAATGGGCGCTTGGGTGGTCTTAAGGCCACTGACCAGGCGTTCATTACCAAAGTACAGGATTGTTTTCGATGTGCTCATGATAATCAAGAGGTTGAAGCTCGCCTTTCTCGTCGAGGGTATAAAAGGCAGAGGTGTTAGCTGCGATATGATCAATGAATAAAAGACCATTGGTGTGGTCGATTTCGTGCTGGATTACTCGCGCTAAAAAGCCTTCGGCTTTAAAACGAACTTCTTCGCCGTCAATATTGGTGGCTTTGATACGGATTTTGGTGTGGCGGGGGACTTTGCCATAAATATTGCTGACGCTCAGACATCCTTCGTAATCATCGACGATGCTGCCTTCGTATTTAACGATTTGCGGGTTGATAAGCGCAGTAAAGCCGCGTTCTGCTTTGTCATCAAAGTCGCTGCGGACGATTACGATGCGGTCCAGTCGATCGATTTGGACAGCCGCTAGGGCAGCGCTAATTTCGTGGGGGCGACTATCTTCCCAGTCGAGGGCCGCGGCCGTCATATCTTCAACCACATTAAGTGTCTCGTCGGTCACGACGTGTACTTTGGCTGATTTTTGCCGCAGATGAGGATTGGGCAATGTAATGATATCTTCTTTTTTCACTGCCCGTATTATACCAGGGGTGGCTACAGCAAGCTAGTAGGGTCAAGCTCGGATTGCCAATGCGAGGCGGGCACATGTACCAGGGCGTCAATCAGATATTCACGACGCGGGCTTTTAAGGATCAACTGCCAACGATAGCTGTCGCGCTGGCGTTCGTAAAAGGCCGGTGTCGGGCCCAGGATAGTGACGTCTTTGTGGACGGCCGTGCGCAGTGAGTCGGCAAGTGTCTTGGCTCCACGGATGGCAGCAGCCTCAGACTTGTAAGAACAGGTGAGTTTTAGCAGGTGAGTAAAAGGTGGGAAGACTGCTTTTTGACGCTCGGCGATGGCCTGGGTATAGAACGACTCGTAATCTTGGGCTAGGCCGTACTTGACGCTTGGATGATCGGGTTGGTAACTTTGCACAATCACTTGGGTGGCATGTTCGTTGCGTCCTACGCGCCCCACGACCTGTGCCAGCAATTGGAAGGTGCGTTCGGTCGCACTAAAATCTGGGAGGGCCAGTCCGCTATCGGCTTGGATCACGCCAACAGTGCGCAGATGCGGTAGGTCCAGGCCTTTGGCGACAACTTGGGTGCCAACAGCAATGTCGATGCTGCCGTCGTATAGCTCATTGTAGCGGGCATTCACTGTTTGTTTGGCGTCGTTATCTGCATCAAAACGGGCAATCGTCGCTTTAGGAAACAGTTTGTGCAGTTCGCTTTCGATAAGTTTTGTGCCGAACCCTTTATAGATGATGTCGGCTGACCCACAGACAGGGCAGGCAGTGGGGGCTTTCTCTTGATGATTGCAGATGTGGCAGCGTAATAGGTGCTGATCGGCGTGTAAAGTAAGTGGAACGAAGCAGCGGGGGCACTGAGCGCTCCATCCGCAGCTTTCACAGAGTGTTGTCGATGCGCTACCGCGGCGGTTATGAAAGATGAGTGCCTGCTTACCTTCGGTAAGCGTCGCTTCTATCTGTGCAATGAGTTGTTTGGATAAAAAGCTATGGCCCTGAAAGTTGACGCGATTGGTCATATCAATAATCGACACAGTCGGAGCAACGGCAGTTGCCCGGGCCGATGTGGTGAGCGTAATGACGGGGCGCTCAGCGTGCTCGGCCATGTAGCGGTCAGCGATCGATGGTGTGGCACTGCCAAAAACGACTTTGGCATCGTGGAAGCGGCCCAGCATGGTCGCGGCGCGCAGAGCCGAATAACGAGGCGCCTGTTCTTGCTTAAAGCTGGGCTCATGCGATTCGTCGACAACGATCAGACCGATGGAATGCAGAGGGGTGAATAGGGCAGAGCGGGCACCGATGACTACACGGGGAGTCGTGGCATTGAGCGCTTCTTTCCACGTTGTATGGCGCTGAGCCTCGGTCATGGTCGAGTGGACGACCAGGATGTCTTCAAAATGATGTGAGAATTCGGCAATAATTTGTGAGGTCAGCGCGATTTCAGGAACCAAGATGATGACGGATTTGCCGCGGGCTATTGATTGACGAGCTGCTTCAATATAGATTTCAGTCTTGCCCGATCCAGTGATGCCCTGTAGGAGGAACGTCCCTGGTTCGCCTTCGGTGATTGTAGCGACCGCACGGGCCTGATCTTTATTGAACACAATTTTTGTTCGGTCACGCAAAGACGAATGAATCGCTGATTCACGAGTACGCCGTGTAGTTTGTAGCCCACGGGGGAGAAGCGTCTGTAAAACGAGCGCTAGGGGAGTGACATAATAGCTTGCTAGCCACTGAGCCAGTGAAAGTAGCGGCTCAGGAAGCGGGGTGGGTTCGATGACCGAGGCAATCGGTTTTGTCGCGTACGAAGGCTTTTTAACAGCTTTCATTACCACGCCAATCATCGTTTTTTTGCCGACGGGGATAGTAACAATGGTGCCAATAGCGACGAGGCTATCCGAACTATAGGTAAACACATCCTGGCCAGGCCGAACGATCTGGTTTGGGGCAACCTCGTAGTAGTACATACCTTTATTATACCGCGCGTACTTTTCATATCCTATTGCACTCGACGTCAGATCCTGAGACCTGTTAGAATAAGCATATGTATTTTGAGAGTAGAGCACACGCAGGGCAACTTCTGTCTGTTCCACTTGTCGAAAAATATCGCTATGAAAACTGTGCTGTTGTGGCACTCAGTGACGGTGCAGTCCTGGTGGCTGAGCAGATAGCGGCCCAGCTTCATGCGGTCCTGATGATGCTTCTGACCGAAGACATCCAGGTACCAGGCGAGAGCGTGAGTTTTGGTGCGGTCACCGAAGAAGGAACGTTTACCTACAACGGTATGTTCTCGACAGGTGAGATCGAAGAGTACGCTAGTGAGTACCACGGCTACCTGGACGAACAGAAGCGAGAGGCATTTCAGCGGATTAACCGTCTGCTGGGTGATGGCGGGCTGATCGACAATAACTTACTGCGCGATCACGTGGTGATACTGGTGTCTGATGGCCT